>NZ_JAKSYP010000188.1:0-251 GCF_022829625.1 Methylobacterium sp. E-046
GGACGGCAGGCCGTAGCGGTCGCGGTAGCTCTTCGGGTCGAGGCCGTGGCTGGTGAGGTGGCGCTTGAGCGTCTTGTAGGTCTTGCCGTCGATGAAGCTGACGATGCCGTCGGGGCGGACCGACTTGCGGATCTGGGCCGCGCCCGGCTTGTCGACCTCGACCTGGGCCGCCGCGCCGCCGGTCTCGGCCGTCAGCGTGCCGGAGACGAGGCCGGCGATCGCCCCGTGCACCCGGGCGATCAGCGCCGGCA
>NZ_JAKSYP010000189.1:0-465 GCF_022829625.1 Methylobacterium sp. E-046
GCCACGCGTCAGAACCTGCTCTCGCTGCAGGACACGGCGCAGCTGATGGCGACCACGCAGAACCGCCTCGCCACCGGCAAGACGGTCAACTCCGCCCTCGACAACCCGACCAACTTCTTCACCTCCCAGGCCCTCGACAGCCGCTCTACCGGCCTCAACACCCTGCTGGACGGTGTCTCCAACGGCGTGCAGTCGATCCAGGCGGCCAACCAGGGCATCACCTCGATCCAGAAGCTCGTCGACCAAGCCAAGTCGATCGCCAACCAGGCGCTCTCGACCCAGCTCTCCACCGCCGGTACCGCCGCCAACGCCTACAGTGCCAGCACCGCGTCCTCGACCGTGCTGATGACCATCAACGGCACCTCCGTCTCGGCCTCCATCAACGCCTCCTCCAGCATCTCGGCCACCGTCGCGGCCCTCAACGCCGCGGTCAGCTCGGCCAGCACCACCTCCGGCGGCTCGTTC
>NZ_JAKSYP010000193.1:0-694 GCF_022829625.1 Methylobacterium sp. E-046
ACAGAGTTCGTTAACCATACGCCCGCACCCTGTGAGCATCATCGCGCAGGTGCCTCTCGTGAACCAGGTTCGTCTGATCACCGCTGCGGACTTCTCCAGCGACTGCCCCGTACCGCTCGAACTCGTGGCGCAGCTCACCCGCGCAGAACCCGACGCGCGCCTCAGCCTGCTCGACGGTCTCACAGAGATGACGCGGGCACGGCTCGCCGTCTGGCTCTACGGCCGCAGCCACACCCACGAGATCGGCGTGCGCGTGGCCGCGACCTGCGAGGAGGCAACTCTGCGCAACATCGCTGGCCTTGTCGGCAGCCAGCTCTATGAACTCTCCCGACAGCCCTACGCAGCGGCGAGCCATGGCATGAACGGTGGCGGAGGGCGGCGGCAGGTCAGCCTCGGCGGATCGCGCGCCTCAGCCCACGCCTTCGCGTAGCGGCCCACCTCACTCAACGGCACATCGGCATGCCCTTCGTACAGGATCTCCTCGCCCGCTTCCGTCAGACAGTCACCGCATATGCGGGTGACGAGGTGCTGATGCAGGCCGGCGTCTCGGCGGCGGCCAACGTCATCGTCGCTGACGGCGAGGTCGCGGGTGCGGAGTTCGAAACCGCGCTGACCGGCGTGATGGCCAGTCCGATCCTGGAGAAGGGCTACGACGTCCTGATGCTGGAGGAGGCGCTGTACGAGGCGATCGGCC
>NZ_JAKSYP010000196.1:0-846 GCF_022829625.1 Methylobacterium sp. E-046
AGTCGCGATCGCCGACGCCCATTGGTTTCGGCACATGGCAACGCGGGCCCTACGGGACGGCAAGCCCAAGGCGCAGATGCGAGCGGAGAGAGCCCGGACATCGGCGCGCATCATCCTGACGCGGGCCAAAGAGGATGCCGCTATGCATCGCATGATCGTCGAGGCTGCAGCAGCTGGACGGCAGCCGACCTGACGCATCTCACCCTCGACGCCATTGTCGTGAGCTGGTGAGGGCTGTCACGCCTCATCCTCGGTGATGTCGTCCCGGAAGCCGTCGAAGCCCTTCAGCGGCACACCAGTCCTGTACAAGTCGTACTTGCGGCCCAGTCGGTCGAGCTGCGATCCAACCCCGACCAGGGCGTAGCGGCGATCGTTGTCATCGACGACGCGCAGCAGTCGGGCGCGGAACAGCTCGTCGGATTCGGGATCGCTCATGCGCTGCTACCTATGCGGTCTCGATCTGCCTACCTCGATGAGGTGATGAAGAAATCAGGCCGGACCCATGAGGATGTGGTCGACGATCGCCACGAACTCGCGGGCGGCTGAAGCGCGCTGCGTACCACCGTCTGGAGCCGAGACAGCTACGTCCCACGCGGCATCGATCGCCTCTGCGCTTGGCCGCTTGAGTGCCGTCAGCACGGCACGGACGACAGCCTCAGCCGTCATGTCTGGATCCGTCACCGGGGCTCGCTGCAGTGGCAGGCGGACCGCCTCGCACAACCGCTTCAAGTCCGGCGTCATAGCGTGCCTCCGGGTCTGAGGCCGGCGCCTTTCAACGGTACGCCTGTCCGGAAGCGACCGTACTTCCGCGCGAGGTCGTCGAGATAGGTGCCGGCAGCCACCAGG
>NZ_JAKSYP010000198.1:0-877 GCF_022829625.1 Methylobacterium sp. E-046
CAGTAGGCGTGCTGGTTACGGTTTTGACCCCTCCCACTTGAGAAGCGGAGCCGCGATGGCCCTCACTTTGTGCAGGGGGTCGCAGGTCGCTACCCCCTTTCCGTGCCAGCTGGATCCAGGCCAGCCACTCCTGGCTGATGATGCGGAGCACGTTCGTGTCGTTGCGGAAGCCGGTGATCTGGCGCTCCTCGACGGTCAGCAGGCCGAGCTGGCGGGCCTCGCGGATGGCATTCTTCACGGTCGAGCGGCACACGCCTGCGACGGCGGCCATGTTCTCGATCGACAGGCGGCAATCCTTCCTGCGCACGGTCTCGGCTGCCACCAGGGCCAGCACAGCCTGCTCGGCTAGCGTAAACCGTGCGGCAATGCCCGGCGGGAGGCGTCCAGAGGCGGCCCAGCGGCGGCGACGCTCCATTGAAGCATCCGTGCGCGGGCGCGAGCCGACAGCCCTCCTGGGGCTTCCTACGCGACCGGTGGCGGTATCGGATTTTTCGACATCGGTTGAGGTCCGCGGCATCTGTGTGCCGCTCAGGTTATGGGCCGCTCTGATTGGCGCGGTACGGCACCGCGCTTCAATCAAGCCGGACAGCGACTCGGCCTCAGCCTCCGTCACCTTTCCGTCTCCGTAGGCGCGCCAGAGCGCAGCCGTAACGGCCGGCAACGCGGCGCGTGGGGCCGCCTCCACCTGACGGCGGATCTCATCGGCATAGGTCGTCATTCACGGTCCCTCACGGGCCGCGGTTGGATCCAGGCAAGCCTTCCCTGTTGCCGGAATTGCCGTTCCGGCTTGACTCCCGAGGGGGTCGTGTGGCTTGTGAGGAGTTAGTTAGACGGTCCTCACAGGCCCCAGGTTTTCAGCAGCCTCTTCCTTGCCGGG
>NZ_JAKSYP010000200.1:0-352 GCF_022829625.1 Methylobacterium sp. E-046
CAGTAGGCGTGCTGGTTACGGTTTTGACCCCTCCCACTTGAGAAGCGGAGCCGCGATGGCCCTCACTTTGTGCAGGGGGTCGCAGGTCGCTACCCCCTTTCCGTGCCAGCTGGATCCAGGCCAGCCACTCCTGGCTGATGAGGCGGAGCACGTTCGGGTCGTTGCGGAAGCCGGTGATCTCGCGCTCCCCGACGGTCAGCAGGCCGAGCTGGCTGGCCTCGCGGATGCCATTCTTCACGGTCGAGCGGCCCACGCCTGCGACGGCAGCCATGTTCTCGACCGACGGTCGGCAATCCTGCCTGCCCACGCTCCCGGCTGCCACCAGGGCGATCACAGCCTGCGCGGCTACCGT
>NZ_JAKSYP010000201.1:0-257 GCF_022829625.1 Methylobacterium sp. E-046
TCGGTCCGCCCCGACGGCATCGTCAGCTTCATCGACGGCAAGACCTACAAGACGCTCAAGCGCCACCTCACCAGCCACGGCCTCGACCCGAAGAGCTACCGCGACCGCTACGGCCTGCCGTCCGACTACCCGATGGTCGCCCCGAGCTACGCCGAGCAGCGCTCCGCCCTCGCCAAGGCCATCGGCCTCGGACAGCCCGGCGCCATGGCCGAGCGCGAGCGCAAGGGCAAGGCCGCCTGAGGGGGCCAAGGCCGCCT
>NZ_JAKSYP010000205.1:0-896 GCF_022829625.1 Methylobacterium sp. E-046
GGAGGCGCGCCTCGCGCGGACGGAGACAGCCTCATGTTCATGAAGATCGACAAGCTCCTGACGGAGCTGCCAGAGCCGAAGAGGCCCGAGCCCAATGCGGCCGCGGCCCTGCAGGAGCTGCTCGGCGGCAAGTACGGCGAGATGTCGACGCTGGGGAACTACATGTTCCAAAGCTTCAACTTCCGCAATAAGACCAAGCTGCGGCCGTTCTACAGTTTGGTTTCAAGCATCTTCGCTGAAGAGATCGGCCACGTCGAATTGGTCTCGAACGGCATCGCCTTACTAAACAACGGTCCAGGTAACCCGACGGAGAATGTCGACATCTCCAAGGCGCCGTTTGCCGAGATGCAGGACGTGAGGCTTGCTGGTGCCTTCCTGGCCAACGGCGGCGGCGCGACTCCAATCAACTCGAACGCCCAGTCGTGGAACGTCGACATGGTCACCACGACCGGCAACCTGATCATCGACCTGCTGCACAACTTCCACCTGGAGTGCGGCGCACGCATCCACAAGCTGCGGGTCTACGAGACCATGACCGAGCCGACGGGTCGCGAGGTCTGCGGCTACCTGTTGGTCCGCGGCTCCCTTCACGCCCACGCCTATGCGCTGGCCCTGAAGAAGCTCACCGGCGTCGAGATCGAGAAGATGCTGCCGACGCCCAACATCGACCTGTCGCGTGTCCCCGAGTGCCAGAAGTACCTCGACGAGGGCAAGCACCGGCGCCTCTACACCTTCAGCCCAGATGATTACGCTGAAGCCGCAGGCGTCTGGTCCAACGATGAGGTCGCTTTGCCGGGTGATCCGCCAGGCAACCTGGAGGTGGTCGACGGCGCGCCTGAAGGCGGTAAGATCCCGGAACTCGACGGCAACTACGGCGCGTTTGCGCCGGACTACGC
>NZ_JAKSYP010000206.1:0-353 GCF_022829625.1 Methylobacterium sp. E-046
CGCCGCCCCCCGCGGTCCCTCGCAGGCGAGCCTGGTCTCGGCGGATTCCCTGGAACAGAACGCCACGCTGCTCGAGGCGACGCTGGGCGATTTCGGGGTGCGCGGCGACATCCTGGCGGTGCGGCCGGGCCCGGTCGTCACTCTGTACGAACTCGAGCCGGCACCCGGCACCAAGTCAAGACGCGTCATCGCGCTGGCCGACGACATCGCCCGGTCGATGTCGGCGGTCTCGACCCGCGTCGCGGTCGTGCCCGGCCGCAACGCCATCGGCATCGAACTGCCGAACGGCAAGCGCGAGACCGTCTACCTGCGCGAGGTCCTGGCCTCCACGGCTTTCGCGTAGAGTAAGCACA
>NZ_JAKSYP010000210.1:0-35920 GCF_022829625.1 Methylobacterium sp. E-046
AATACCCCGTCCGACTACAAGAACCCGATGTACCTGATGGCCAACCTCGCCACGCAGGACGGCGCGACGGATGTCGGCCAGAACATGAAAATCGATTACATTCGGGCGTACTCGAACGACGGATCCAACCCGACCGTCGCCCTCGACCGTGTCTCCGCCCCCGACGGCAAGGATCCGGGGATGTACGGCGCAACCGCTCTCAACGGCGGCCCCGCGACTCCATCCGCGCCGGTCGAGCCCGTTCCAGTATCCACCACGCCGGCTCCGACCAATCCGGTCCCCACGACGCCATCGTCAGTGGAGCCGCCTGCCCAGGTCGCCCCGCCGCCGGTCACGCAGCCCACCAGCGACAACGTCGTCATCGCCGGCGACAGCACCGGCACCCCTATTGGAACTCCCATCAGTTCGACGAGCGCAGTTCATCCCGAGACTTCGGGGTCGGCCAGTGCCGTGCAGCCCGCCGCCTCCAGCTCATCAAGCGCTCCGGCCACTGACCCAACAGCCATCGCCGACTCGTCAGCGCCTGCGAGTGGAATGGCCCATACGACACCGGTCGAACCCACGGGTTCAACCAGCCCGACCAGCGTCTCGCTCAGCCCCCCGATTGCGGCGGCCGTACCAAGCCCCACCAATCCGGCCGCCACCTCGTCGGGTATTCCCGGCTCGGCGGTCACCAACTCGACCGGCGCGGTCGGCGGTGCCACCAACGCGCAAACCATTCCAGTGTCCGACTCGGGAGGCTCCCTCGCCCCAACAGCCACTATTTCGGGCAACGCAGCACAGCCTCTAGCTGTCAGCCCGACGAGTTCGATCAACTCAACAGGCATGCCTCAACCAGCAACTACAAATTCTGGAATGGTTGGAGCAAATGCCTCTGGAATTGCAAACAGCTACGCTTACCGAACATTTACTTCTACTTCGCAGGCGAGAGTAGCGGCTTTGACGGCGCAGAAGAAGGTGATCCAATATGCCGTCAAACACCCAGAAGCGAGAGGTATAGCCAACAAAATGTTAGAAATCCTGATGAGTCATTGGTAATGAACCTATTTTAGGAGGAAATAATCTTGATGGTGCTCGCTCGCTTGCCCGGCGTCTGGAGCGCCGCTCACCTAGACCGAAGCGCCGCAAGAAGGCGTTCGTCATCGCTCTGCGCTGGCCGACGCCTTCGACGCTTTGCCGAAATGATGAGGGTGCGCCGGGGCCCCGCTGCCGGCGAAGTGCGAACTCTTACGGCGCCTCCGACGTCAGCGCCGCTGGCAAACTGGTGCAGTGAATCGACGATGCGCTGACCCACGTGGAGAGCGCGGTCAACAGAGAGACTCGGCGGCGCAGGCCGACAACGCGCCTTGACCGCAGGACGCTGCTGGAGATGCTGGCCGCGATCCTGCCTTGCGGCCATTTCTTGATCGGTGAACGCGACGGCGCTGCACCACTGGTCGTGGACCGGGTTCGGCATGGCGGAACTCCGCGCCGGGTCGGACCCGGCGGCCTCGAATGGGTTCCGGGCTGGGATCAATCTGGCACCCAGAGGCTGTCGAAGAACGCGAGAAGTTGGGATTCGTGATCCTCTAAGGCTTCGCCAATCCCGAGGTCGAAAGATACAACTGCACCATCTGCGCGGCGCACGACGCATTAAGGCTCAAAGTTCGCGGCCGGAAGGATCAGCCCAGCTGTGGCCTCGGCAGGGGTTTGTCGGCGCAGGCGATATGAGCGCCTCGGGTGCATAGCGAAATATAGGCGGTCGCGATCCGTCAAAGGCATACCGCCTCTTTTCACGCTGCCGAACGGGCCACACCGGCGTAGTTGGGGGCGCCGGCCGAGGTATGAATCCACTCGTCCCCGTGATGACGGGAGCAGCACGGCTGACCGAATTTCACCGGCATTCGCCGGTAGCCATCCGGGGCATTGGGGTAAGCGTTGGGGTGAAACAATAGGTTTGTGAAGAAGTAGCAGCCATCTCAACCACTTGGTGAGATATGCTGGCGGAAGGGGTGGGATTCGAACCCACGGTGGAGTTGCCCCCACGGCGGTTTTCAAGACCGCTGCCTTAAACCACTCGGCCACCCTTCCCCGGCGGCATCCGGGTGCTCACGGTTACGGCTCCCGCGGACCCCGCGTCAACCGGTAAGCATGCAGCCCGTCCGGGCCGAAGCATCAGGCCGCCCGGGGCCGATGGGCGTGCGCTGTTCGAGAACCTTGACCGTCCTGTGCGCCACGACGGTCGTTGGCTTCGTAGAAAGGCAGGCCACGGCAGTTGACCCGTTGCGCCTTTCCCCCTATCTCACGGCCGCCCGGTCTTGACGACTGGGCTCTATCTCCCGGGCGTGAGACGGCTCCGGGAGCGCGAACCAGAGAATGGTTCATTGGGGGATAGTTTAACGGTAGAACGGTGGACTCTGACTCCTCTAGTCCTGGTTCGAATCCAGGTCCCCCAGCCACCTGATTTCCTAAGTCATCCTGATTGCTGAATCGAAAGTCGTGCCGCCCCGCGGTGTCGGCACCCTTCTACGCGCCCCAGCTAGACAGGCCGCCATGCGCGGCGAGTGAGCGGCGGAGCTGGGATCGCGAAACCAATCTTGCGCGGACGCGTCGTCGACTTGCGGCGCCACAAGTCGACGACCTTCAGGAGCGGCTTGGCCCGGGTTAACCCGGGCGCAGCCCTGCAACCGCCGACCCAGGGGGTTGGAGACGGTCGGTGCGCGTGGGGTTCACCTTCCAGCGCGCCCACCGCAACAGGTTGCAGGCGGCGGTAGCCGCAGCGCATCCGTGCGGCAGAGGGCTCACTCAGCCGCATCCGCAGTGGGACCTGCGGTGCGGAGCGCTCGCGGTAGCGTAGAGACCAAGGCCCGAAGCCAATGGCCGGACAGGCCCGACCCTCCATGACATCGGCGGCCACCTGCAGGGGACCGGCGACGATGCGGCGCGCGGCCAAGCCTCACCACTGTCGTTTGAGCACGTCTCGGAACGCAGGGAGCGGTCCAGCGCCAGGGCCGGGCAGGCAGGTCGCCGCCGCCACGGTCCGGGCGCGGTGAGGAACGCGCATGGGAACCGACTGGGTCGGCGCCAGCGCGAGGTCAGTCATCGTGCAGCACGCGGTACTCGGCGCCCTCGAGGTCGTCGTACTGGCCGCTCCGCAACGCCCAGAGGAAGGCGAGCAGGCCGAGCAGGCCGAGTCCAAGCGCGATGGGGATGACGAGGAGGAGGACATTCATGACGGCCTCAGGAGGTTCCGGCGACCGGGGCTGGGGCCGTGGGCCGGTGCGCGGCCGGCACCGGGGCGGGCATCGTCGCGAGGCGGGCGCGCAGGGCGTTGGCCGTCACGGCGAGGGACGATCCCGACATGGCCAGAGCCGCGATCAGCGGCGTCAGGCATCCCGTCGCCGCCAGCGGCACCGCCAGCACGTTGTAGACCGCCGAGAACCACAAGTTCTGAAGCATGAGCCGTCGGGCCCGCCGACCCGCGGCGAGCACCGACAGGACCGGGGCGAGACTTCGTCCCAGGAACAGCGCGTGGGCGGCGGCTTGGCTCACATGCGCGGCGGTGACCGGCGAGAGCGAGGCGTGCGCGGCGGCGAGCGCAGGGGCGTCGTTCAACCCGTCGCCGACCATCAGGACCCGCCGTCCGGCTCGCTCGAGCGCCTCGATCCGGGCGATCTTGTCCTGCGGCGTGAGCCCCGCCTCCCACTCGGCGATGCCGAGGCGGCGGGCGACCGCCTCGACGGATGCGGCCCGGTCGCCCGAGAGGATCAGCACTCGATGGCCGAGCGCCGCCAGGCCGGCGACGACCTCGGCGGCGTCCGGGCGCAGGCCCTGGCGCACCGGGAAGGCGGCCGGTGCCCCGTCACCGGCCCGGAAGCAGATCACCGAGGCCTCCGGGTCGGCCGCCACCGCTGCCGCCGCCTCGGCCTCGGCCCCGCAGAAGCGGGCCGAGCCGAGCCGCAGCTCGACGCCGCCGACGACCGCGCGCACGCCCAGGCCGGCCGCCTCCTGCGCGCCTGGGAACGGCTCGGCGGGACCCGCCGCGGCGACGAGGGCCGCCGACATCGGGTGCCGGCTCGACAGGGCCAGCCGGGCCGCACTCTCCAAAGCTGCGGGCGCGTAGCGTCCGCCCGACAAGGTGGGCTCGGGCAGGGTCAGTGTGCCGGTCTTGTCGAAGACGACCGTGTCGACCTGGGCGAAGCGCTCCAGGGCCGTGCCGTCGTTGAGCAGCACGCCCTCGCGAAACAGGGCACCGGCCGCGACGACCTGCACGGCGGGAATCGCGAGCCCGAGCGCGCACGGGCAGGTGACAATCAGGACGGCGACGGCATCGAGCAGCGCCGCGTGCCACCCGGCCCCCGCGGCGAGCCAGCCGACGAAGGTCAGGGCGGCGCCCGCGTGGACGAAGGGAACGTAGAGGCGCGTCGCCCTGTCGGCGAGCACGAGGGCGCGCGAGCGCGCCTCCAGGGCTCGCCGCATCAACCCCTCGACCTCGTCGAGCAGGCTCGCACCGGCCGCCGCGGTCACCCGCACCGTCAGGGCGCCGCTGCCGTTGAGCGCCCCGGCGAAGACACGGTCGCCGCCGCGCACGGCCACGGCGGCGGTCTCGCCGGTGACCAAGCTCTGGTCGAGGTCGGAGGTGCCGTTCTCGACGAGGCCATCGGCCGGCACCCGCTCGCCCGGCCGAACGAGGATGCGGGCGCCCGGGGCGAGTTCCGCCAGCGGGACATCCCGCAGGCCGCCGTCCGGCCCGGCGAGCGTCGCGCGCTCACAGCGCAAGGCCGCAAGGTTCTCCGCGAAGGCGCGCGTGCGCTGCCGCATGGCTTGGTCGAGGACGCGCCCGATCAGGAGGAAGAACAGCAGCATCACGGCGCCGTCGAAGTAGGCGTGCGTGGCACCCGACAGCGATTCCACGACTGACATCACCAGCGTGAGGACGACGCCGAGCGTGATCGGGAAGTCCATCGTGACCCGGCCTGCCCGCAGCCCCCGGACCGCGCCCTCGTAGAAGGGGCGCCCGGCATAGGCGGCAGCCGGCAGGACGATGACGGCCTGGATCCAGTGGAAGAGGTCGCGGTTCTCCGGGCTCATGTCCGAGATGTTGCCAGCCCAGACCGAGATGGCGAGCAGCATCACGTTCATCGACGCGAAGCCCGCCACCGCGAGCGCCTGGATGAGGCGCTTCGTCTCGGCGGCTTCCGCATCCGCAAGGCCGCCCGGTGCGAAGGGCTGCGCCGTGTAGCCGAGCATCTCCAGCGCCGCCAGGATGGCAGGCACGTCGGGCTCGGCCTCACGTGTCCAGGTGACGGCGAGGCGCCGGTCCGAGAAGTTCAGCCGCGCGGAGGCCACACCGGGCATGGGCGCGAGCCCGCGCTCGATGGCCTTCATGCAGGCGGCGCAGCGCACGCCCTCGACCGCGAACTCCGCGCGGGCCGATCCGTCCGGCGCGACGGCGACGAAGGCGCTGTGATCCCGGCCGAGGGAGGGCTTGGTGTTCGCCGCGCCCCAAGAGGCGTGGGCTTCCACGTAGGCGAGCGCCATGTCGGTGCAGCACATCGGGATGCCCCCTCAGTCCAGGACGATTCGGTGCCTGCGCCGGAACGCGACGCCGTCCTCGCCGGCGACCTCGACGACGAGGTCCCACTGCCCGCGCGCGACCGGCTCGGCTCGTGCGGCGTAGGTCCCGGCAGCGACCTCCGCGAGGTCGACCGCCACGTCCTTCCGCTTGTCGGTCGGGCGCTCCAGCCGGGCATGCAGCGCTCTGCCCCGGAGCGGGTGCGCCTCCCCGTCGGCCGCAATCACGGTCACGGTCGCGACCCCGGACGGGTGCCGGACCACCGACGCATCGAGGTGCCAGCCGAGGGCGTCCTGTTCCCGCGCGTGGCGCAGCTCGGCGTTGTAGAGCTGGCCGGCCCTGTAGGGCGAGGCGACCTCCAGCCCGGACCAGGTCCGCGTCGCCAGGACGAACAGCGCGGTATCGGCGGCGGCGACGGTCCCGAAGAAGGCGACGAAGACCGCCATGACCTTGCGGCCCGTCAGGCGGCCCGAGGCACGCGGCGGCATCGGCGGAGCGGCGGTCATGGCGCGGGGGCCTTGAAGGTGTCCTGCGCCCGGGCGGTCTCGCCCGTCGAGGCATCGGTGAGGTGGAAGGTGAGCTGGACGCTCGGATCGGGCCGCGCGTCCGCGGCGGCGAAGACGAGGACGCGGAACTCCTGGGTCGCATCGGACGGCACCGGCAGGTCGCCCGGCGCGCCGCCCACGACCTCGACGCGCGCCCCGGCGAGGCCCTCGACGGCGAGGGCGTAGTGCCGCTCACCGGGCCGCTTGTTGCTCAATCTGACCGTGTAGCCGTTGCGGATCGAGCCGTCGGAGAGCGTCACGTAGAGCGGGTTGCGGTCGTGCAGCACGCTCAGGCCCATGAAGCTGCGGGCGCCGAGTTGGTACAGCATGAACCCGCCGATGCCCGCCACGAGGGTCGCGTACAGGATGGTGCGCGGTCGGACGATGCGGCTCACCGGGCCCCGGCCCGCGGCGCGGCTCCGGCGGTTCGCCTCGGTGTCGTAGCCGATCAGGCCCGCAGGGCGCCCGAGCCTGCCCATGACCGTGTCGCAGGCGTCGACGCAGAGGCCGCACTGGATGCAGTCCATCTGCAGGCCGTCACGGATGTCAATGCCCGCCGGGCAGGCGGTGACGCAGGCGAAGCAGTCGACGCAGTCGCCGGCCGGCTTGCCGACCGCGCGAAGCGCGGCGGCCTGCTTGACGGAAACGCGGGGTTCGCCCCGCGCGTCCCGGTAGAGGATGTTGTAGGCGTGCTCGTCGGTGAGCGCGGCCTGGATGCGCGGCCAGGGGCACATGTAGGTGCAGACCTGTTCGCGCATGTGGCCGGCGAGCAGGTAGGTGGTCGCCGTGAGGGTCAGGATGGCGACGTAGGCCGGTGCCGGCGCTTGAAAGGTCGCGAGCTGGACGACCAGCGTCGGCGCGTCCGCGAAGTAGAGGACCCACGCGCCTCCGGTCCACCAGGCGATCAGCAGCCAGATGGAATGCTTCATCGTCCGGAGGGCGATCTTCTCCATCGACCAGGGCGCCGCGTCGAGCTTCAGCCGCTCGCGCCGGTCGCCCTCGATCAGGCGCTCCACGGCCAGGAACAGGTCGGTCCAGACGGTCTGGGGGCAGAGATAGCCGCACCAGACGCGACCCGCGACGGCGTTCATGAGGAACAGGATCAGGGCCGCGAGGATCAGGAGACCCATGACGTAGGTCACGTCCTGCGGCCAGAGCGCGATGGAGAAGAAGTGGAAGCGACCGCGGTCGAGGTCGAGCAGGACGGCCTGCGAAGGTTCGCCCGGGCCCCGGTCCCAGCGGATGAACGGCAGCGCGTAGTAGACGACGAGCGTCACAGCGAGCAGCGCCCACTTGATGCGCCGGAAGGTGCCCCGGACCGCCTGCGGCTGGATCTTGGTTCGGGCGGCGTAGAGCGACCCGGTTACCGCCGGGATGGCCGTCCGCGTCGCGGCGGCGCCGAACTTGCCGGCGCGCCGCGCCGTGGCCTTCTCGACTGTCCGGGTGGGTCTGGCGAGCGACATCGGTCCTGAGTTCCGTCCGGCGGCAGGCCGGCCTCGATGCCGTTAGGGCGCCGTCGCGCGGCTCGCCTTGATCTCGCTCAAGCCGGGGGGAGCCACGGTCGGGGCTGCTCGCGCCGAGCGTGGCTCGCGGGACGTCTTCCGGCCCGGCCCACTCGGGTGAGCCAGGCCGGCATCCCGCTAATGGCCGCCGCCCAGGCCGTGCACGTAGACCGCGAGCGACTTGATCATGGCCGGGTCGAGACGGCCCTCCCAGGCCGGCATCACGCCCTTGCGTCCGTTCATGACCGTCGCGACGACCTGCTCGGGCGACGAGCCGTAGAGCCAAATCGGGTCCGTCAGGTTCGGCGCACCCATCTCGGGATTTCCCTTCGCGGTCTCACCGTGGCAGGCGGCGCAAGTGCCGGCGAAGGTCTCGGCGCCCTTTTCCAGGCTCGCCCCGGCAACGCCCGGTTTTCCCGATAGCGAGAGGACGTAGCTCGCCACCGCCTCGGCCTCGTCGCGCTTCAGGACGCCGTCGCGTCCGAAAGCCGGCATATCGCCGACATGCGCCTCGCCGTTGCCCGAGCGCGCGCCGTAGCGGATCGTGCGCTCGATCTCCTCGGGGCTGCCGCCCCAGAGCCAGTCGTCGTCCTGCAAGTTGGGGTAGCCCGTCCGTCCGGTGGCCGAGGTGCCGTGACAGGCGGCGCAGTTGTCGCCGAAGGCCGCCTTGCCGGTGGCGAGCGCGAGGCGCAGCAGCGCCGGGTCGGCGCGGATCTCGGCGACGGAGGCACCCGCGAGCTGCGTCTGCCCGCGCGCGTTCCGGTCGCGGCGAACCGCATCGACCTCGTCCAGGACCGTTTGGCGCTGGGAGTAGCCGAGCACCCCGCCGGTATAGCCGCTCACCAGCGGCCAGGCCGGATAGGCGACCCAGTAGCCGAAGGACCAGACGATGGTGGCGTAGAGGGTGTAGAGCCACCAGCGCGGCAGCGGGTTGTTGTACTCGGCGATGCCGTCCCACTCGTGCCCGGTGGTCTCCGGGGCCGCGGGCGGCGTGCCGGGGTTCGCGGTATCGGCCACGGCTCAGTCCTCGTTCAGGGGGAGATGGGCGGCCGCGTCGAACCGGGCGCGATTGCGCGGCCAGAAGGCGTAGACGGCAACGGCCATGAAGATGGTGACGAAGTAGAGTAGGCCGCTGGTCTGCGCGAAGGCGGATGCGTTCTCGTAGGTCATGGCGCTCACCTCAGGTTCTTCTTGTCTTCGTAGATCTTGAAGTCGACCATCGTGCCGAGCACCTGCAGGTAGGCGACGAGGGCGTCGATCTCGGCAATCCTGGCCTTGTCGCCGCCGAAATCGCGGACGCTGACGCCGGGATAGCGGCGCTGCAGGTCCGCGGTGGCCGGCCCGTCCGGATCGAGCTGCGCCTTCAGGTCGCTCCGGGCGAGCGCGACCATCTCGTCGGTGTAGGGCACGCCGAGCGCCCGGTTGGCCTTCAGGTCGTCGGCGATGGCGTCGGCGTCGATGGGCCGGTCCAGGAAGGCGTAGGCCGGCATGATCGAGGCCGGGACCACGGCGCGCGGATCCTTCAGGTGCTCGCGATGCCACTGATCGGAATACTTGCCGCCGACGCGGGCGAGATCGGGACCGGTCCGCTTCGAGCCCCACTGGAAGGGGTGGTCGTACATGCTCTCGGCGGCGAGCGAGAAGTGGCCGTAGCGCTCGACCTCATCGCGCATCGGCCGGATCATCTGGCTGTGGCAGAGGTAGCAGCCCTCGCGGATGTAGATGTTGCGCCCGGCGAGTTCGAGCGGCGTATAGGGACGGACACCCTCGACCGTCTCGACGGTGCTCTTCAGGTAGAACAGCGGCGTGATCTCCACGAGGCCGCCGATGGCCACGATGAGAAGCGCGCCGAGGAGCAGGATGATGGAGTTCTTCTCGAAGACCTCGTGCCTCTTCCAGAGGCCGGCTTGGGCGGTGGCCATCGGGCAATATCCGTGATGCGGGAGACGGTGCGGGGCCGCCGGATGGACGGCCCCGGGCTGGGTTCACTCGGCCGGCGCGAGGCCGGCGGTACCGGGTAGCGCGCCGTCCGCGGGCAGCGGATCGCTCTCGGCGGCGGTCTTGCCCGCGATGGTCATGGCGAGGTTGTAGGCCATGATCAGCGCGCCGGTCAGGAACAGCACCCCGCCGAGCGCCCGCACGAGGTAGTAGGGCTGCATCGCCTCCACCGTCTCGACGAAGGAGTATTCGAGGAAGCCGAGCGCGTTGTAGGCGCGCCACATCAGCCCCTGCATGATCCCGGCGACCCACATCGAGGTGATGTACAGGACGATGCCCAGCGTCGAGATCCAGAAATGCCACTCGACGAGCTTGAGCGAGTAGAGCTCGCGCCGGTTCCACAGCCACGGGACGAGGCAGTAGAGGGCGCCGAAGGAGATGTAGGCGACCCAACCGAGGGCGCCCGAATGCACGTGCCCGATGGTCCAGTCGGTGTAGTGCGACAGGGAGTTCACGGCCTTGATGGCCATCATCGGCCCTTCGAAGGTCGCCATGCCGTAGAATGCGAGCGACACGACCATGAAGCGCAGGACCGGGTCGGTCCGCAGCTTGTCCCAGGCGCCCGACAGCGTCATCAGGCCGTTGATCATGCCCCCCCAGGAGGGCATCCACAGCATGATCGAGAACGTCATGCCCAAGGTCTGCGCCCAGTCCGGCAGGGCAGTATAGTGTAGATGATGTGGGCCGGCCCAGATGTACATGAAGATCAGCGCCCAGAAGTGGATGATCGACAGCCGGTAGGAGTAGATCGGCCGCTCGGCGCGCTTGGGCACGAAGTAGTACATGATCGCGAGGAAGCCGGCGGTGAGGAAGAAGCCGACCGCGTTGTGGCCGTACCACCACTGGATCAGGGCATCCTGCACGCCCGCGAACATCGGATACGACTTGGAGCCGAGGAAGCTCACCGGCATCGCCAGGTTGTTGACGATGTGCAGCATGGCGATGGTCACGATGAAGGCGAGGTAGAACCAGTTCGCGACGAAGATGTGCGGCTCGGTCCGCTTCCGGAGCGTGGCCAGGAACACGAGCAGGTAAGTGACCCAGACGACGGTGAGCCAGAGGTCGGCGTACCATTCGGGCTCGGCGTATTCCTTCGACTGGGTCACGCCCATCAGGTAGCCGGTGCCGGCGACGACGATGAACAGGTTGTAGCCGAGCACCACGAACCAGGGCGCGAGCTCACCCGCGAGCCGGGCCCGGCAGGTGCGCTGGACGACGTAGAAGGACGTCCCAATCAGGACGTTGCCGCCGAACGCGAAGATCACCGCCGAGGTGTGCAGCGGGCGCAGGCGTCCGAACGACGTGTATTCGAGGCCGAGGTTGAGCGACGGCGCCCAGAGCTGGAAGGCGATGATGCAGCCGACCGAGAAGCCGGCGATGCCCCAGGCCATCGCGGCGACGGTCGCGAACTTGATCGGTCCGAGATTGTAGTTGGGTTTGCCGTCGATCTCCTGCCGCGGCGGCGCGGCGGGCCGGGCTCCGTAGCGCCTGAGGATGGTGACGAGGCCCGCCAGCGCGGCGAGCGCGAAGACGGCCATATGGATGGAGAACGGCGCATCGACCGCCCGGGCCGACGCCAGGGCGCAGAGGAGGGCCCCGACCATGAGGGCGACGCCGAGGCCGACCTCCCCCTCGGTCATGTACTTGGATGTCGGTGTCGCGGATGTTGGTGTCGCGGCCATGGCTCGCTCGATTCGCCCCACGCAAGAACGGCTACGTCGGCGCTTAGGGACGGGGACGCCCTCAAGCCTTGATCTCGATCAAACGGCCCGCCGCCACGCCGTCCCGCCGGGGCGCGGGGCCCGAACCGGCTGCCGCTCGCCCTCCGCGACGTCCGCCGGTGCCCTGTCCGCGATCGCGACGGCGAGGCGTGCATGACGGCGGGTGGTGGCCGGCGATGACGGAGCCTCGGGGACGAACGCCACGCCAGACGCCCTCGGAGGGCCGGGCATCCGGTCGTACCGAGCGCCTCAACCGTCGAGCCGAACCACGGGCGGCGTCTCCGCCCGCGGGGGCCGGGACTTCGGTGAACCCGCCTTCGGCGGCTTAACGACCGGGTGGCCTCAAGCGCGTAGCGGGCGGCAGAACCCGAGTAGCCCCCGCGTCAGGATCATGGCCGTCAGAACCGGGGGCGCGAGGATCTTGGTGCCGGTGACCAGCGCGTGGAACGCGAAGCCTCCGGCGTTGAGAACCAAGGTCACGACAAGCAGCGCGCACACGCCGGCCACCGCCAATCCCCCGAGGAGGATTGCCGAGACGAACAGCACCGTGAAGGCACGGAGCGGGCTCCATAGGAGGGCAAGCGGGCGGGCGCTCATCGAGGGTGTCTCCGGCTGAACGCCCCTGCCGTCACACGCGCCGGGATGCCCGGCCTTGGGATGGATCAAGGACGGCGATGGGCACGACCATTCCGGCGGTCGACTGGCGTCCTCCGGAGCGTCTCGCCGCACACCAGTCCGACCTGCCGTACCCCAGAAGGCCCCGCGCCCCCGTTCCTTGATCCAGCGCAAGGCCGAGTTTCCCGCTGCGTCGCACGAGAGGCCGTCCGGTACGGTCGCTACCTGCCCGACTGCCAAGGAAAACGAAGCTATGCGTACCTCACTTGCCGTTCTCGCCGCCGGCCTGTTGGCCGGTTCCGTCCTGCCCGCGCTCGCAACCCCGTGCGCGCAGCAGGTCGGCGCCCTGCAGCGCCGCCTCGATAGCTTGGGCGCCGTGCGCGTCGCTGGTCTGGAGCCCGGTCACACCCTGACCACCGGCTCGGTCAAGGCTCTGCCCCGCGCGCTCGCCGAGGCACCGAGCGACCCGCAGATGAAGCCCACCCGCGAGAACGTCGCCGCCGCCCGCCTGCTGATCCGCGAGGCCCTTGAGGAGGACCGGGAGGGCAATCAGCGCGCCTGCGAGAACATCCTCACCGACGCCAAGCGCCTCATGGGCGCCCTGCCGTAGGAGGAATCCCGCGCCGGCCACGACGCACGGCGGGCGCGGACAACCCCCGACCTGGATCAGGCCCCGGTCACGTCCCGGCGGGTGGCCGGGACGCGCTTTCCGAGCCCGGACACGCCTCGCCGCCGGGGCGGACGGCCGATCTGGTTCCGCCCGCTGCCGAGAAGGGTCATCCACCATGTTCCACGTCACGCGCGACGTTGCCGCGAGCCCCGTCCATCCACCCGCTCCGGCCACAACCTATCGCGCCTTCCTGGTGGCCCGGGGTGGCCGCATCGTCGACATGGTCCCCCTGCACGCCGACTCCGATGATGAGGCACGACGCCAGGCTCTCGAGCTTGTCGGCGAGGAGGACATGGTCGAACTCTGGGCCGGGTTGTACGCGGTGGCGAGGTTCGAACGCGACGGCGCGGCGCATTCCGGGTCCTGAACGCCTTACCGGACGGCCTCCTGGCGCGGGCCCGAAGGCTGGCATGCAGCCCGTGATCGCCGGCCCAATCGCTCGCGCCGCCGTCTCGTTTCGAGGATGCAGGCACGGGGCACCGTTGCGATAAATCAATGCCAAGGCCCTTCCCGTGAGCTTGGCTGCCGGGTCATTCTCGCCTTCCGGATTCGACAGCTTCATCGCCATGCCCAACGGCGCCGCCACCGCGCACCTCTACAGACCCAAGCTCCTGACCGTACTGGCGGAGGGCTACCGCCTATCGGCCTTGCGCCGCGACCTCGTGGCGGGATTGACCGTCGCCATCGTCGCCCTGCCGCTCTCCATGGCCATCGCCGTCGCCTCCGGGGTCGCGCCGGACCGCGGCCTCTACGCCGCCATCGTCGGCGGCTTCCTCGTCTCGGCCCTCGGCGGCAGCCGCTTCCAGATCGGCGGGCCGGCCGGCGCCTTCATCGTCCTCGTCGCGACGACTGTCGCCCGCTTCGGCGTCGACGGCATGCTGCTGGCCGTGCTGCTCTCCGGCCTGATGCTGACCGCGGTCGGAGCGCTCCGGCTGGGCACGCTGATCAATCGCGTCCCGCATGCGGTGACGATCGGATTCACCGCCGGCATCGCCTGCACGATCCTGGCGAGCCAGTTGCGGGAACTCGGCGGCCTGAGGCTGGCGGGCGAGGAGCCCGGACCGGTCATCCCGAAGCTGGCCGCCCTTGCGCAGTCGCTCCCCACGCTCAACCCGGCCGCGCTCGCCCTGGGCACCGGGGTCGCTGCGGCGGTGTTCGCGCTGCAGCGGTGGAAGCCCGCTTTTCCCGGCATGCTCGTGGCCGTTGCGGCCGCCTCCATCCTCGCCTGGGCATTCCAGTTCGACGTAGCCACCATCGCGAGCAGCTTCGGCAGCCTGCCGCATGGATTGCCGATGCCGGCTCTGCCGCAGATCACGCGGCCGCTGCTCTCCGACATCCTCCCGACGGCCCTGACCTTCGCGCTCCTGGGCGGCGTCGAGAGCCTGCTGTCGGCCAAGGTCGCCGACGGCATGACCGCCCGCGTCCACCGCCCGAACATGGAGCTGGTCGCCCAGGGCGTGGCCAACGTCGCCTCCGCGTTGTTCGGCGGCATCAGCGTGACCGGGACCATTGCCCGGACGGCGACCAACGTCCGCGCCGGGGCAGCAAGCCCGGTTTCGGGCATGCTGCATGCGGCCTTCCTGCTGCTGTTCATGCTGGTGGCCAGCCCGCTGGCCGGCTTCGTGCCGCTCGCGGCGCTGGCGGGCGTGCTGGTGGTCGTGTCGTGGAACATGGCCGAGAAGGCCGAGTTCGTGCGGCTGCTCAGAGTGCGGCACACCGCAGCCGTGCTGCTCGTCACCTTCGGCCTGACCTTGCTGCGGGACCTGACCGCCGGAATCGTCGTCGGTTGCGCGCTGGCCGTGGCGTTCGCCCTGATGCGGGGAGGCGAACCGGTCGAGCGTTCTTAGAGGGCCGCCGATCCCTGCGGCAGCCCTCTCTTTCTGCAACTGCCGTCGTCGAGGCCATTGTCGCGACCTTGGCTTGCAGTGCCGTCGCGGACGCGAAGATCAGGCAGACGACGGCCCGCTCGAAGCCGAAGGTCCGCTTTGTCATGCGGCGAAAGGGCCGACGCGGTTGGCGCCACGCTCGGACAGCGCATAGTGCGTCCGGATACATCGCCGCGCAGGATCCCTCGTGAACCCGGACGAGACCCACGACGAGGACGAGGGCGAAGATTGGCGTTCCGTCAGCACGCGCCGGCCTAGCCCGAGAAGCCTCACCCTCGCACAGAGCCGCGCGCGCGAACCTGGGCGCGGGCGAACCGCGGACGACCCTGCCCAGATCCCGGCCATGGGGTGGAAGGACGTCTTCTGGAGGGTCCTGTACTCCGTCCCGCGCGATCGCGTCTTCGCAACGGCCGGGGGGGTCGCCTTTTTCACCCTGTTGGCGACCTTCCCAGCGCTCGCCACCATCGTGTCGGTCTACAGTCTGTTCTCGGACCCCCATGCCATCAGCCAGCACGTGAGCCTCCTCGCGGGCGTGCTGCCAGGCGGCGTCCTCGACCTCCTGTCCGACCAGCTCGTGCGCGTCGCCCAGCAGAGCACCGGCGCGCTCAGCACAGCCTCGTTGGTGGGCGTCCTGATCGCCCTTTGGAGCGCGAATTCGGGCGTGAGCGCCCTCTTCGATGCGCTCAATGTGATCTACAGGGAGCGCGAGAAGCGTTCGCTGATGCGCTTCTACGCCACCACCTTCCTGTTCACGCTCAGCGGCATCCTGTTTGCCCTGACGGCTACCAGCCTGGTCGTCATTCTACCGATCGCGCTCAATCAGCTCGGTCTGGGCGTGCTGGCGGATGTCACGCTGCGCCTCGTGCGCTGGCCGGGACTGCTCGTCCTCGTCAGCCTCGGCCTAGCCGTGACGTATCGGTACGGACCCAGTCGGCGCGAGGCCAAGTGGCGGTGGGTGAGCTGGGGTGGCGTCGCCGCGGCCGTCTCCTGGGTTTGTGCCTCGGTCTCGTTCTCCTGGTACGTGGCGAGCTTCGACAGCTACAACAGGATCTACGGTTCACTCGGGGCGGGAGTCGGGTTCATGACGTGGATCTGGTTCTCGGTGGTGATCGTGCTTCTTGGGGCCAAGTTGAACGCCGAGATCGAGCGTCAGACTGCACGCGACAGCACGACCGGGAGGCCGAAGCCGCTCGGGTCTCGCGACGCCCATGCGGCGGACACGATCGGACCGCCGGAAGGCTGACCGGGTAACGGCGAGGCGAAGAAGATCGCCGCGGAGGTTCGGGACGACGGCGCCGGTCCGCTCCGCAAACGTTTCGCGGGACAGGGGGACGGCCTTCTACCGACCCGGCGTGACCTTCGATGCCGATCGAGCCTGTTCCCGGGATCGAGCAGATCAGTGTTCCGACTGGATTTGCTTGGCCAGAGTTTATGCAATCAGAAGCTGCAATTCCGGTTGCATCAAATGCAAGCGAAATTGCTATGAGCATCTACCGGCCGACGGTGCATCCTTCACCTCATCGAGGTCGAGAGCTCTACCGGCGCTCGACGCCCGCCATCTCCGCGACTTGGACGTCCAGCGCATGCTTGCCCGCATCTTCACCTCACTGTTCCTTCGGGCTTGCAGCTCGCCGTCCTGCGGATGGGCGGTGCGCGCGGTCATCGTCCTGACCTCACGAGACGTGTCGCCCCGCGGCGGCACCACGAACGGTGGCCTGAGCAGGATGGTCCCCGTCCGGTAGAAGAGTCGGAGAATTTTTCGCGGGCGGTCCGGGTCAAGCCGCCCGGGCGAGATCGCCCTCGATCGCGGCGAGCGCCCTCTCCAGAGCCGCGAAGCAGATTGGATCGAAGGCCGTTCCGATGTCCGCCCGCATGATGCCGAGCGCTTTCTCGAGCGACATGGCCGCCCGGTAGGGCCGGTCGGCGGTCAGGGCGTCGAACACATCGGCCACCGACACGACGCGCGTCTCGGGTGCGATCGCATCGCCGCGCAGCCCGCGCGGATACCCCTTGCCGTCCAGCCGCTCATGGTGGCCGCCGCCGATGCTGGCCATCTCGTGGAACACTGCCGCGCGGATCAAGATGGTCTCGGAGAGGGAGGCGTGATTGCGCATATCGCGCCATTCCGCGTCGTCCAGCTTGCCGGCCTTGTCGAGGATGGCGTTCGAGACGCCGAGCTTGCCGACATCGTGGAGAAGCGCGGCGCGCTTCAGCCAGCGGCGACGCTCCGGCGTATAGCCGAGCTCGGCCGCGATCATGTCGGCGTAGACCGCGACCCGCTCCGAGTGGCCGGAGGTGAACGGGCTCTTGGCGTCGATGATCTGAGCGAAGGCCCGGGCGATATCGTCGAGGTAGTCCTCGTCCACGACGATCGGACTGCCGGGCGCCAGCGCGAACACCGCCTCCTCGACCTCGTCCGAGGCAAGGGTCTCCCAGAAGCCGGGTTCGGCCGCGACCGACTCGAAGCAAGCGACGACCTGAGGATCGAACCACGTTCCCGCGCGCGCGCGCGCCTCGGCGATCGCGGCCGCGGGGCCGGCCGCGGTGTGGAAGACGTCCACCACCTGGGCCAGAAGCGCCACGCGGGCGTAGAGCGGGATCGCGGGCCCGGCGAGGTGGTCCGGTCGCCCGCTGCCGTTCCAGTGCTCGTCCAGCGCGTGGATGGCCTCGCAGACGCTCGCCGGGAAACGAAGCTGGCGGGCGATCTGGGCACCGCGCTGACAACGCGTCTGGATGAGGTCGTCGACGATCGCGCCGCCGTTCTGCAGGATGTTGAGCACCGCCCGGAAGCGTTCCGCGAGGCCTGCCTTGAGACCCGTGTGGGAGAAGACGAAGCCCAGTACCTTGGGCAGGCTGTCGCTCACCGTCTTGAAGTCGCGCTTGAAGCTGAGATCGTCGGACAGGTAGAGCTCGCAGATACGCGCGGCGTTGCTGGAACACCCGAGGTCCTTCAGCATCACCGTGTGGTAGAGTTCCCAGAGCTGCAGGTCGCGCAAACCCATCGCCCGGCCCACGTGGAAGCCGATCCAGGTCGCCCGCACGCAATGCCCGACGGGCTGACCTTCCGTCAGGTCGAGGGCGTGGCTCAGAGCCCCGAGGACTTCCGATAGCTGGACCGTCCTGGCTTCTTCGCTCCGGCCCGTCACGGTCTGCATCGTTCCCGCCCGTCTCTTGCCCTATAGGCCTCAATAGGCGGCAAGACTGCCGATAGAAGCTGATTAAAACGTTGCGCCGCGGGCGTGTTCGAGCGGGCGGGACGCCCGGCAGGACGATCCGCGTGTCGGCTTCTCCGGCATCCGGACGGACGTCGAGGCTGCGATCGACCGCGATCGAACAGCACCTCTTCGCCCATCTGGCTCCCCGCGCCTCGTCGGCATCGACGGGGACGGCCTCTGCGCTGGCCATCCTGCCGTCGGGTCGGCCAAGGGCGTTCTCCCGATCCGTGCCTCAGAAATCTCGCGCGGGCCACTAGATGACCGGTCTAATCGTTCCTATGTCAGCGTCATGGCAAGCGTCAGCGGCAACATCGACACGAGGCAAGGCATCCTCGACACCGCCCACCGTATCGTGGGCGCGAAGGGGTTCTCGGGCGTCGGCCTCAACGAGATCCTCGCCGCGGCCGGTGTCCCGAAGGGCTCGTTCTACCACTACTTCGGCTCGAAGGAGGCCTTCGGCGAAGCTCTCCTGGCCGATTACTTCGAGGCGTATCTCGCTGACATCGACGTCACCCTCGCCGAGACCGGCTTGAACCACGCCGAGCGCCTGATGAATTACTGGGGCAAGTGGCAGGCGACACAGGGCAGCATCGACTACCAGCGCAAGTGCCTCGCGGTGAAGCTCGCTGCGGAAGTCTCGGACCTGTCCGAGCCCATGCGGCTGGCGCTCAAGGCGGGCACGGCCGGGATCATCGACCGTGTGACCGGGGCCATCGAGGCAGGCATCGCCGAGGGGTCGCTCCGGATCGACGGCGAGCCTCGTGCAACGGCCGAGACGCTGTACCACCTGTGGCTCGGCGCGAGCCTCATGGCGAAGATCGAACGCACCGACGTGCCGTTCCACGCCGCGATGAAGACGACGCGGCGCATCCTGAATCGGCAACAGGCCTGACCTGCGTGGCAATCGCAACGCCCGACTCGTCAAGCTCACATTGTAGACGACCAGTCTACTCAAGACCGAACAGAGGAGCAAACCATGACACCGCGAACCGCATATCCCGTCGCCCCCTACCTGCTGCTCGCCGAACTCGGGGCCGCCTTATTCGGCGGCACGGCGGCCTCCGCCGAGGAGCGCATCACCCTGGAGGTCATCGGGGCGGTCCGGATGGCGGCTGACCCGGATGTCCGCCGCGCCGACGGCGCCCATCAGAGAGCCGAAATCCCGCCGGCCCGCGAGACGGCTGCCGATCACGCCGATGCCTGGATATCCTCGCACCACAACTGACACGCCGGCGGGCGCAGGCGCGGCTGTTCGAGCCGTCTTTCCCATAACCTTCACCCACCCTCTGACCGCGGAGAACGACGATGAAGATCCTGATGGTGCTGACCTCTCACGACCAGCTCGGCGATACCGGCCGCAAGACCGGCTTCTGGCTGGAGGAACTCGCCGCGCCCTATTACGTGTTCAAGGATGCCGGCGCCGAAATCGTCCTGGCATCGCCCAGGGGTGGCCGTCCGCCGCTCGACCCCAAGAGCAACGAGCCCGGCTTCCAGACCGACCTGACCCGCCGCTTCGAAGCCGATAGCGAAGCCAATGCCGTCCTGTCGAACACGGTCCGCCTCGACGGCGTCACCCACGAGGGCTTCGACGCGGTCTTCTACCCCGGTGGGCACGGTCCGCTGTGGGACCTCGCCGAGGACCCCGCCTCGGTGCGGCTCATCCAGAACACCTTCAAGGCCGGCAAGCCGGTGACCTTGGTCTGCCACGCCCCCGGCGTGCTGCGCCATGTGAAGGCGCCCGACGGCAAGCCGCTGGTCGAGGGCAAGGCTGTCACCGGCTTCACCAATACCGAGGAGGAGGCAGTCGGCCTGACCCAGGTGGTTCCCTTCCTGGTCGAGGACGCGCTCAAGCGGAACCGCGGCGCGTTCTCCAAGGCGGGCGACTGGGAGCCGTACGTCGTCGCCGACGGCCTGCTGATCACCGGGCAGAACCCGGCCTCGTCCGGACCGGCGGCCGAGCGCCTTCTGGCTCTCTTCCGCAAGGGATGACTGCCGGGGGCGGTCAACCCGCGCGCCTGACGATCCCGGTCTTCGCGGAGGGCGACCGCATCAACTTGCTGGTTTCCGGCGGCGTCGCTGTCCCTGCTCCCGACGCAGGCAGCGACGCCATAAGACGGATTGTTGGGGTGGCTGGTCAGCGCCAGCCACGTCTGAGCGGGGTCGGATGCGGGACATCCGGCCCTTGACCCTGGGCCGAGGTCCATCCCTGCTCCGAACGAGCATGGCCCTCGGCTCGACGGGGCCCTTCGCGCCCCGGTGACGGTGAACCGACCGCCCCGACCGCACGGGAAACCGAACTCTACGCCGGCAGGAGGCCCGAGGCGCGGTAGCTCTCGATCAAGGTGTCGAACTGCGACAGGTCCGAGCGGCTCCTGGCGTAGAGTTGGGCGCCGGATACGGCGGCAAAGATGGCCCCGGCCCGGGCCTCGCTGTCCTCGGGCTTTGCCGTCCCCGCCATGACCAGCACCTTGGCGAGCCAGGCGATGTTGACGTCGGCGAAGCCCAGCGCCTCTCGTTGCACGGACTCCGGCAGGTTGGCGTACTCGGCCGACATGAAGCTGCACAGGCAGAGCCTGTTCCCGTCCTCGAGCGACCGGCGGAAAGTGCCCGGATAGAGCCGCAGGCATTGGAGCGGGTCCGAGGTCTCGGCCAGCATCGCATCGAGTTCGGCCGCGGTGTCCTCCCAGTAGCGCCGCGCCACGGCCGCGCCGAGGTCCGCCTTGCTGGCGAAGTGATGGTAGATGCTCGCCGCCTTGATGCCGACCTCGGCGGCGAGATCGCGGTAGCTCAGCCCGCCGTAGCCGTGCGCCTGCGCGGTCTTCCTGGCGGCCGCCAGGATCGTCTCCTTCGCGCTCGTGCTCACCTCTGCCTCCAGCTGCCAAACCTACCAACCGTTAGTTAGGCCTTGACGGGCGGGAAATCCAGTCCTAGCTCTCGACTGCCTAACGACAGGTAGGTACACCATCATGGCTCAGGACATCCTCTTCACCGATGCCACCGGACTGGCCGCGCTGATCCGGAGCAAGCAGCTGTCGCCCGTCGAGGTCGTCAAAGCCCATCTCGACCGCATCGAAGCCGTTGATCCTCAGGTCAACGCCATCGTCATCGTCGCCGAGGGAGCGCTGGCCGCCGCGAGACAGGCCGAGGCGGCGGTCATGGCCGGCGGGGAACTCGGCCCCCTGCACGGTGTGCCGTTCACCGTGAAGGACTCCATCGACACCGAGGGTGTGCCGACCCAGCGCGGCTCGCCCATCTTCAAGGGCCGGGTGCCGGCTGCCGACGCCACCAGCGTCGCCCGCCTGAGGACGGCCGGCGGCATCCTGCTCGCCAAGACGAACCTTCCCGAGTTCTCCTACTGGATCGAGAGCGACAACCTGCTCTCCGGCCGATCGAATAACCCCTGGGACCTCGACCGCACGCCGGGTGGCTCCAGCGGCGGCGAGTCGGCGGCCATCGCGGCGGGCATGTCGCCGCTCGGCCTTGGCACCGACCTCGCCATCTCTGTGCGCGGTCCGGCCGCGCAGACCGGCATCGCCGCGCTGAAGGCCACCCACGGTCGCATCCCGATGACCGGCATATGGCCGCGCGCGCCCCGCCGCTTCTGGCACGTCGGCCCGATGGCGCGCTCGATCCGCGACCTCGCGCTCGCCTTCTCACAACTCGCCGGTCCCGACGGGCAGGACGCCTTCGCCACGAGCGCCGTCTCGTTCAACGCGGGCATTGGTGCCGCGCCGGACCGCCCACTCAGGATCGGCTGGATGGTCGGGCCGGGCTTCGGACCCATCGACACGCAGGTCGTCGCGACCCTGCGCGCGGCGGCCGAGGCCTTCAAGGGTGAGGGGCACTTCGTGGAAGAGGTGCGCATTGCTGCCTTGGAACGCGACTTCGCCCTCGACGTGTTCAACAAGCTCCACGTCATGGAGATGAAGCCGGCCTTCCGCGAGGCGACGTCTGGACATGAAGACCAGATGTACAAGATGGCCAAGACGATGCTGTCCCTGCCGGACACCTCGGTCGAGGACTACGTCGCTGGCCTAGCAGGCGGCGGAGCGGCTGCGGGACGGTTACGCAGCCTACTTCCGAAACTTCGACGTGCTGCTGACCCCGGTGCTGCCGGTGCCGGCGCACAGGCACGGCATCACCGAACTCGTCGTCAACGGCGAAGTGGTCGACCTCACCTACCTGCAGGGCGCGACCGTACCCCTGAACGTGACGGGTTTGCCGGGGCTGTCGATGCGGTTCGGAACAAGCCGCGAGGGCCTGCCCATCAACGTGCAACTCGTGGGAAGCTGGCAGGAGGAGATCAAGCTCCTCTATGCCGCCTCGGTGTTGGAGGGCATCAGCCCGGTCCGCAGCCTGCACCCCAGCGTCTGAAGGGAGGGGACCTCGCCGGGGGCCATTCACCGGGTCCCCGGGACTCCTGAGGTTTGAGGACGCGCGTTGCGCCGCGCTCTCGGCCCCGGTTCCAGGGCGGCCGCCGTCTTGTGGCCGGATCGTATGCGGTATGCCCCATCGTCCGTCTCTCGCCGGCCCAGGCCGACGAGGCCAGATGACACCCGAACGGGTCCCGCCACGGTGGGGTCGGCAGAGGCGGTCGTTCCGGATCCGACCCAGGTCGGTCATCCAGCCGGCCTTCGCAACGCCCCGAACGCCGTCATTCGGCAGCCGTCCGATCCCATCGAAGACGTCGGTCGCTACCAACGGTTTCGGAGGCAGGCGCACGCCAGGGAATATCACGCCTCCTCGGCCCCTGTGACCTCGCCACAGTGTCGGAAATGCTTTTCCAACACGCGGGCCAGTCTTCGGGGCGGCGGGGTGGGTGACCGTGGGCCGGGCACGCCGGATTGTTCTGCCATGCCTCTGTGCGGCAAATACTCACCTCGAAAAGGCAGAAAATCTAGCAATCTTCGAACCCGTATGCGGTGCAAATGAAATTATTGCTTAAACCATTTTTTATAACATACATCAGCGACGCCTTCGTCACGGTTTGCGGACGCCATTCGGTGATGACGTGCGATGATTGAGATCACAGCAGATTGTCTTGCGCCGCACGAGGGCGACTTGGATCACCCCGTAACGGAAGTTGCGGGTGCCTTCGGTCTGGCTCGGGCCGCCACCTATGCCTTCATCACCAGCGACGAGAGGGGCCGCATCACCTTTGCGAACGCGGCCGCCGCAGCCCTCTTCGGCTACAGTATCGGCGAATTGTTGGGCGCGAACATCGGTCTGATCGTTCCGGAGCGATTCCGTGCCAGCCACGAGGCCGGCATGGCGCGGATGGCCCGCCACGAGCCCTCGCGTCTGTCCGGTCGAACGGTCGAGGTCATGGCCCGCCGCCGCGACGGCGGTGAGTTTCCCGCCGAGTTCACGCTCTCGATGTGGCGGGACCGCTCCGGCCTCGGCTTCGGCGCGATCCTGCGGGACATCTCCGAATGGCGGGCGCGCGACGAGCGTCTGGTCCAGTTGGCCCATCATGACCTCCTGACCGGATTGCCGAACCGCGCCTGCTTCGAGGAGGCGCTCGATGCCCGGCTGGCGGCCGGAAACGCCGTCGGCGTCCTCATGCTGGACCTCGACGGGTTCAAGGAGGTGAACGACAGTTGGGGGCACAGCACGGGCGATGCGCTGCTCCAAACCCTGGCGATTCGATTGCCGGCGTGGCTCGGAGCCAATGCGGTCTTGGCGAGGTTCGGTGGCGACGAGTTCGCCGTCATGCTGCCGAACGCGGGCGACACCCCGACGCTCGCCGCGAGCGCGACGACGCTCCTCGAAGCCTTCGGCGCCCCCCTCCGGGTCGGATGCCACACCTTCCACATCGGAGTCAGCATCGGCGGGGCCGTCGGCTCGACGCAGGGCGCTTCCGCGGAGGAGCTCATCGGCAATGCCGACTTGGCCATGTTTCGAGCGAAGCAAGAGGGGAAGCGCCGATTTCGCGCCTTCCAGCCCGCGATGCGCAGCGCGCTGCTATCCCGGCTGGCCATGCGAGCCGAGCTGCACGCGGCGGCCCGAGCGGGCGAGTTCGTGCTGCACTACCAACCGCAGGTCGCTCTCGAGACCGGGCGCATCGTCGGCGCGGAGGCCCTCCTGAGATGGCAACATCCCCAGCGCGGCCTGCTTCTGCCAGGCGCCTTCCTGTCCCATCTGGAGGATCATCCCCTGGCCCTGGAGGTGGGGCAGTGGGTCGTCGAGGAGGCATGCCGACAGGCCGCACTGTGGCGCGATGCCGGCCATCCGGTGATGAGGATGGGCGTGAACCTGTTCGCCGCTCAGGTGCGGTCGAGGACGCTCGCGTCGGACGTCGTCGACGCGCTCCGGCGGCACCGGCTGTCACCCGGGATGCTGGAGCTCGAGATCACTGAGACCATCGTGCTGAGCGTCGACGAGGCCGACCTCGACCAGTTCCGCGACCTCCATCGCCGGGGGGTTGGTATCGCGTTCGACGATTTCGGCACGGGCTATGCCTCGCTGAGCTCGCTCAAGCGGTTCCCGCTGACGCGCCTCAAGATCGACCGGGGTTTCGTTCGGGATTTGATGGCCGAGCGGCACGATGCCGCCGTCGTGCGCGCCATCGTCCAGATCGGGAACGACATAGGCCTCAACATCATCGCGGAGGGCATCGAGACCAAGGATCAGGAGGCGCGGTTGGTGGAGATGGGTTGCCGGCAGGGGCAGGGCTACCTTTACGGCAAGGCGCTGCCGGCGGCGCAGTTCGCGGATCTCGTCCGGGCGTCCGGCAGCCTCGAGCGGTTGGCCGGTTGAACGGGCAGGGCCGGTGACGCGCAAGCGGCGCCCTTACCTCCGCGTTGTCTATCCGGACCGACACCTCCCGGCTCCGCGGCCCACCGCGATGGATCGCGAGCGGGTGAAACGGCAGCGTCCGCTGTTTCGCACTGCTTCGCCGAAGCAGAGTGTCGCGAATCCACGCGGACCGGTCACGCGACTGAGGTAGAAACCCTTCGCGGTGCAGAGCGTCCGCACCGTACCGGTACGGTGCTTCACCGCCATCGCTGCCCGGGCTGGCCGCGTTCGATTCCAACTCCGGTCCCGAAGGCGGTCAGGACGACGATGCTGCGGGGACCCCTCGGGGGCCAAAGATTCGCCCGCAGTATGCCGCCAGATGGTCTGTCCGGTCTGGCGTAGCGCGAAAGGCGATGTGGCCGTCGGGGCGGATGAGGACGATAGCGGGCTGACCCTCCAGGCCGTAGGCCCCGTGAGCCTTTCCGTCGAGATCCGACAGCACGGGCACGTCAGCGCCGTTCAGGAGCGGGCCGGCGAGGACGAGCCGCGGTCGCACCCAGTTCCAGGGCGCGACGGCCTCGACGGCTGCGCGCAGCGAGGCGCCCGCCTCCGAAGCCCCCCCGTCGAAGCACAGCAGGGCCCAACCCGTGGTCCGCCCGTCCGGGTTGTAGAAGAACGGGAAGAGTGAGGTCGTTCGGCCATCCTGGGTCACTTCCGCCTCGGGGGCCCGCTCGCCGGGCTTCGGCCCGCGTTGAAGGAGATGGCTCAGCCCCTGGAGGTGATCCTCGCTGAGCGGGCTCGTCGGATACCGCACCGAGAGCTGCTGCAGGTCGTCCGTACCTTGAAGCAGGGCGCCGAGGCCTGGAACCACCTTGGTCGCCAAGCCGAGGGCCGCATCCGTCAGGGGGCCGCGGTAAACGGTACGGCGAAAGCCCTTCGCCTGCTGCTCGCTGAGCCTGGCGTGCTCGCCGCCGCGCTCGACGTCGTAGGAGTCGAGCAGTACCGGGGTAGCCTGACCCCGCAACGTCATGGCCAGCCGCCACGCGATCTCGACTGCGTCGTGCAGGCCGGCGTTCATGCCCTGGCCGCCGATGGGCAGGGACAGGTGGCCGGCGTCGCCGGCCAGGAATACGCGACCACGGGCGTAGGCCGGCGAGACGCCGTATTGAAATCGGCTGTGGGTCAGCCATTGCGGGTCGGTGAGCGTCAGCGTCTCGTCGCCCGTGACCGCGCGGGCCACGGCCTGGACCTCGTCCAGCGTCGGATCGCGATCCGGCACGTCGGCGTCGTCGGCCAGGAAGAACAGCCGGTGATAGCCACCCCAGACCGGCATCACGCCGCAGAAGCCGCGCTCGTAGTAGAAGAACCAGAGCTGATCGGGCTCCAGTGAACGCCGCCAGGAGAGCTTGGCGTCGACCTGGCGGTTCATCCGGCCCTCGAACCGCTCGGGTTCGAAATCCAGGTCGAGTTGCGGGCGCAGCGTGCTCTTGGCGCCGTCGGCGGCCACGAGGTAACGGCAGCGCAGCCGGCCATCCGGTCCCTCCTCGCCGCGTCTCGTCGTGATGGTCACGCCGTCCGCGTCCTGGGCAACGGCGACGACCTTGCAGCCGCGCTCGATCCGGCCGCCGCGCCCTTCGTAGGTTTCGGCCAAGGTCGTCTCGATGACGTCCTGCCCGCTGTACAGGACCTTCGGGTAAGGGCTGGCGACATCGTCGATCGGAATCGGCGTCGTTTGCGTTCCGTTCATGAAGAAGTTGACGAGGCGAATGGGATAGGCGCGCTCGGCGAGGGCGTCGCGGAGGCCGACGCCGGCCAAGAGTTCCTGAGGGCGCGCCCAGAGGTTGTTGGCCCGGGAATAGGCCCGACCTTCGGTCCGCGCCTCGAGGACGAGGCAGTCGACGCCGTGATGGCGCAGGGCACAGCCCGTGGTCAGGCCGACGGGACCGGCGCCCACGACGATGACGTCGGCGTCCAGGGTGTCCGGAAGGATGTCGCGGGACATGAAAAGCTCGGGCTCGGGAACGGAGGGGCTCACGCCGGGCAGATGCCGGGCACGTCTACCTTCCGGAACAGGTGCGGGCTCACCGTCGCGCCCTCGGGGTAATCCGACAGGCGGGCCCGGAACTCGGGATTGGTGAAGGCCGCGCGGAAGTCGGCGACGCTGTCCCAGACGGCATAATTCAGGAACACCCCGCTGCCGGCGAGGCCGCGATGCAGCTGGGTCGACACGAACCCAGGCTGGCGCTTCATGACCTCCGCGTCGGCGGTCCAGGCGGAGACCAGCCGGTCGGCATCCGCGGCCTGGACGACGAAGGTGTTGATCAGGACGACCGGACCGTCCTCCACCGTCAGTTGGTCGGCCAGGGTGACGGTGCGGTCCATCTCGACGAACGTCGGCATGTTCAGGCTCCTTGGGTCTGGGGGTGGCGGCGTGCGGCGGGCGCCGGCTGCGCCGTGTCGAGCCGCCGCTGCATCTCGCGCAGCAGGGCGCTCGCGGCTTCGAACCCCTCGGGCGACAGACCGGCCGTAAGGTCGTCGGCCCAGCGCTCCTGACGTTCGATGGCCGTGCGATAGGCAGCCTCTCCCCGCTCCGTCGCGACGACCAACATGGCTCTCCGGTGATGCGGGTTCGGGGCGAGGCGGACGAAGCCCTCGGTCCGCATGTCGTCGACCAAGCGCTGAACCGCCTGTCGCGTCAGACCCATGTTGCGGGCGATGTGGGCGACGGGGAGGGGGGCCGCCGAGAGCGCGATGGCGCCCAGCACCTGCCAGCGGGCGCTCGTCAGCCCGAGGTCGCCGACCAGTGCATCGCCCGCGGCGAGCAAGTCGCCGTTCATGCGGAAGACCTCGATGACGAGTCCGGTCCACGCGCGGCGAAGGTGCGCCTGATCGGGCGCGGCGGCCCCTGTCGTTGTGTCCATGGCAGACACCATAACGATTCGACGAGATCGGTCAATACGACAACAGGTTGTCATATTTCGTTGGTGTCTTCTCCTTGGCCGAACGCTGGGATCGATGCGCGGTCCTCCGTCAGATCGCGGCAGCTCGCGGGGAGGTTCGGCCGTTCCCGCACGGCGTGCGGCTAAAGGTGTCGCCGCGTCCTGCGCGGGAAACGGCCGGCGCGAATCCGCGACGCTGTCCGTATGCCGTCTCTCGTGCTGCGGAGCGGACCGGCAGACCGCCACCCGACGCGGACGCGCGGTGAGCTGTCGGCGGGAGTTGAACCTAGCCGAAGACCGCCGGTCCCCTTCGGACAGGGATTGCTGAAGAGCGGATAGGCCCTTCCCGACTCATGCCGGAGACGTGGGTAGCCGTCGCCGCATCCCCTGAGCGGCCCTTCGTCGGGCGTTCGGCTGACGGTGGGAAGGGGGCGTTCGCCTGACGCTCTGTATGAGGCGGACGTGACCCGCAGCGGATGTCGAGCATCGACCGCGGGCAAGCGCCCTACGTCTCTTCGAGCTTCTGGCCTAGGCTCGCCCGATGGGACTCTTGACCTTCAGCATGAACGCCACCCTGGACGGCTGCGTCGACCACCGGGAGGGGATCGCCGACGACGAGACACACGCGTATTTCACCCGCCTCATGGACGGGTGCGGGGCGATGCTGTGGGGCCGCATCACCTACGAGATGATGGAGAGCCACTGGCCGGCGGTGGCGCGCGGTGACGTGGAGGCGCCGCCGACGATACGGGCGTGGGCGGTCAAGCTGGAGGACAAGCCGAAATACGTGGTGTCGTCGACGCGAAAGGACTTCCCGTGGACCAACAGCCACCACATCCGTGACGACCTAAGAACAGGCGTACAGAGGCTCAAGGATGCGACGCCGGCGGGCGTGCTCCTCGGTAGTGGCCAGCTCGCGACCGAGCTGGACCGGCTTGATCTGATCGATGAGTACAAGCTCCTGATCCACCCCAGGATCGCCGGACGCGGCCCGACCCTGTACCAGGGCGGCATGCCCAGGACGCGACGGCTCGCGCTGGTCTCCGCGACGCCGCTCGGCAATGGCGCAGTCTCCCTGCACTATCGGCACGAACACGGGCGCAACGCCGCATCGCACACAGCTCGGGGATCTGCGCATCGCGGGCGCCCCGCCGATTAGCGATCGGCATCGATCGCCTGCCTCCATCAATCAGGACAAAGCACCCACGCGTTGAGCGTGCGGCGGTGGAGACCTTGGCTGGCTGCCAGCACGGGCGGTGTGAGGCCGATCGCGGGGGCAGGGCAGTCCGATCCTCATGCCGAGCCATCACGAGCCGAACTTCTACGAGGGGTCGGGACAGGCGCGGTGGCGATGTCCGCCCACGAATATTGTCTCTCCGAGGCAGACTGGCGGAAATCCAACCCGGGCGGTCGGTCGGCTTGCGACCCATCTCGGCCGTTCCAGCGGGGATCGGCGCATCTCGAAAGCGGTCGATCGCTGGTGGTTCAGCACCTCCGGCTCGGGGTGGTGAGCCGCCACTGGGGCTACGCCTGAAAGCTGAACTGCCGGTTGGCTCCCAACGGCGCCGATCAGCCGGCGCGACCGCCTCTCGGAGGCGGACGATGTGACAGCGTACGCCGGCGTACCCCAGGGATACCGGAACTCAGCATTCGCGCAGTCCGTGAGTCTTCTATGACGTGCAACCCCGGGCACATAACGGGCGGACGTGGAACGTTCGATCGAGCGCACCGGCTCGCGCAACGCACCATTGCGAGCCGTCTGCTTGGTGACGCGATACGCGAACGTCGACTGTGTCCCGTATGAAACTGACTGGCCGCAAAATACAGGTTAGAGAGACCCGATATTCCGGGACAGCAGAACCGATACCGTGAGCTTCGTACCCAGCTCCCTCTTCACGACCGAGAGTCTGCCCGAGCGCGACCGTTTCGATGCTTGGCGCACCCTGTTCTCCGCCCACGATCTCGATGCCGACCCACAAGACTTCTCAGGCAGCATCGAGACCGCCCAGATCGGTGCGGTCGCCCTGCGCGTCATGAACGCCGCGCCACAGGGGCCGGGCCGGTCGAGGCCGCAGATCCGGCGCGACGGCATGGACGGCTTCGTCCTCTACTTGAGCCAGCACGCCTACACCGTCGAGACCGAGCGCGGCGTGCTGGACGTTCCGGCGGGCGCCATCAGCCTCAACGATCTGTCGCAGCCCTACCGGCGCTGCCGGGTGCCGGAGACGGACTCTCTGATCATCGCGCTTCCGCGTTCGTCCATCGCCGCCCTGCTGCCCGACGAGGACGCGTTGCACGGGCTGCTCCTGCACGGCGGTTCAGGGCGCTTGCTCGCCGATCACATGCGGAGCCTGGCGGCGAACCGACACGCGATCGCCGCGGTGGACGCCGGCCATCTCGCCCAGGCGACGCTCCACATGATCGCGGCCTGCGTGCGCCCGAGCCTGGAGGGCGTCGCGCGGGCGGGCGCACCGCTCGATGCGGCGCGCCTCAGGATCGCGAAGCAGTACCTCCGCTCCCATCTGGCGACGCCGCTACGCATCGACGCTATGGCGAAGGCGCTCGGCATGTCCCGCTCGCAGCTCTACCGCTTGTTCGAGCCGGAGGGTGGGATAGCGCGCTACCTCGCGCGCCAGCGCCTCGGGGCCGTACGAGCAGCGCTCACCGATCCCCTCGAGCGGCGGTCCATCGGCGAGATCGGAGCGGCTTACGGCTTCGGCAACAGCGCCATCCTCAGTCGTGCGTTCCGGCAGGCGTACGGCTTGAGTCCGCGCGACTACCGGGCGTCCGTCGGAGGTGCCTGAAGAGAGCGGAGTTCCTGTCGAAAACGAGCTCCCTCGAGCGATGCCGCAGCCGAAGTAGCCGCCGGCCGTGAGCGCAGTCCGGCCCAACGACATGAACGGCTCATTCCCATCTTAGAATGGATCGCCGTCGCGTAGACGCGGTCGCCAGACCGCTGCGAAACGGCTTCGGGGAGGTAATCCGTTCCGCCTCCGGCCGGGTCCGGTCGTTCAGGACCGATCAGAAGGCCGGCCAGCGGACGTTCCGAACGTTAGAGACGGGTCGAGAGCCGGCGCAGGGGCGACGTCCGCTTCTCTGAAGCACCCGGAAGCGGCCCGGCGGAGATCCATCCGTCGTGGATGCTCACCAGCGCCGGTGCGACAGCCGACGCCCGTCGAAAGCCGCCGGTCCGCTTCGGAGGAGAGAACCGGAAAGCTATCGTCGTCCCGTCGATCGTCGATCCCGACGCGATCGTTCAGATCGGATCTCAGCGCGCCCTCGGAAACTCCAGGGGGAAGTTGTTGAGCACACGCCAGAGTTCGTAGCCGATCGACACGGTCTCCATGAGGATCCAGCCGCGCACCTTGGCACCCAGCGGGATGAAATCGTAGTCGGGCCACGGGGACCGGTCGGGGTCCTGCTCGACCAGCACGCGAAACAGGCCGCTCTGCTGCGCCGAGGGGTCGACGGCGCGCACCCGCCCGTCGAACATGCCTTGGGCCACCGACGGCCAGCCGCTGAACTGGATCGCCGGCCAGCCCTCGAAGGCGAGGCGCACGCTCTGGCCGGGCCGGATCAGGGCGACGTCGCGCCCGTCGACCATCAGTTCGACGACGCGGGTCGGCGCGAGCGGCGCAAGGGTCGCCAGGGTATCCCCCGCGTTGACCAGCGTGCCGGCGGCCGCCGCGTTGATGTGTAGGATCCGGCCCTCCCTCGGCGCGCGAACGAGTTGCGCCGATTGGCGGTTCACGGTCACCTCGAGCCGGCTGAGCTTGGCCTTCGCCTCCGCCAGCTTCGCGCGCTGCTCCGCCACGCGGATCTGCGCGGCCTCGAAGTTGCGCCGCGTCACGAAGCCCTTCTCGGCCGCCTCGCGGGTCTGGCTGACCTGACTTTCCGCCACCTGCACTCCCTGCTCCGCTGCAGCGATCTCGGCCTCGATCTGCTCCCGCTCGGCGGCGAGCCGCTTCAGCAGGAACGGATCGTTGTCCATGAGCTGGGCGATCGCGTCCCCCGCGCGAACCCGCTGGCCATCCTCGACGTACCAATGCTCAACCCGGCCCTGGACCAAGGCCGTGACCGTCTGCACGCGGTCGGCGGGATTCGGGGCGATGACGCGCCCCGTTCCGGCCGCGGTCTGCACCCAGGGCACGTACAGGAGGATCAGGACCGCCAAGCAGATCGCGATGCCGATGATCCAGGTCAGGACGGCCGCCGCGCGGGGCGGCCGGATCGAGGTCAGGCTCGGGAAGTGTCGGAGGTGTTCAGGCCGCGACAGCATGGGTCCTCTCCCTCAGCACGGGTTTGTCGAGCCGGTCCTCCGGGTCGGCGGCGCGCACATAGCCGTGCGAGCCCAGCCGGATCTGGCCGTCGTGGATCGGTTGTCGGGGGCGACGCGTGACATGCAGAACCGTCGTGCCCATCTCCCGGAACCTCGCGAGCGCCGCCGCGACGCGGTCCGGTGGCAGCAGGTCGAGCAGCGTCGACAGGACGACGAGCTTCGGCCGCTGCAGAAGGGCGGCGGCCAGCTTCAGCGCGACGGCTTCCCCCACCGAGAGCGGCGCGCCGGACACGGAGAGCGGCGTGTCGAGGCCGGAGGGCAGGCGCCCGAGGCGCTCGGCCAGGCCGACACGCTCCAGGCAATCGTGGATCGTAACCGCATCCTGGCCCTCGACCGGCGACAGGACCTCGCGAATGGTTGTCTCGGCGAGCGTCGGCCGATCCAGCACGAGGATCTGCGCCCGCAGCGCGTCCGGACCATAAACTGCGATGTCGGCTCCGCCGACCATCACCCACCCGCGCTGCGGCCGAACCCGTCGCTCAAGGAGCGCCGCGACCGTCCGCTCAAGCCTCTCGTCGGCGGGCATGGCGAGGATCTCGCCGCTCTCGACCGCGAAGTCGAGGCGGCAGCCTTCGACCTCGACCTCGCGCAGGCGCAGGTCTCCTTTGGCCGGGCCGGGGCCGGTCCACTGATCCCCGTCCGCCGCCTCGATCCCCTCGAAGAGCGACAATTCATGGAGCGCCGCGACGAGGTCGTAGAAGGCCCGCGCATGCGAGCCCAGTTGGGAGATGCCGTAGAAGGCGGCCGACAGGACGAGTTCCGCCGCCACGAGCTGCCCGAGCGACAATTGCCCCTGCAGGATGAGCCATCCGCCCATGGCCAGGAGGGCGGCACTGGCGACTGCGTAGACCAGGAGGAACCCGATGGTCTGCGCGAAGGTGTGGCGGAAATGCCGGCGATGCGCCCGCAGGTAAGCGGCGGTCATCGCCTCGGAGCGCGCCATCGCGGCCGAGAGCCGATTACCGTGCTGGTAGAAGCCGTTGGAAGCGCCGACGCTCTCCAGCCAACGCGCCGTCCCGTGCTTCGCATGGCTCAGTGCCGCGCCGGACCGGACCGCCGGCCCCGCCCAGAGGAACCCGATGCCGAGCAGCACGGCGGCGACGACGAGATTGAAGGCGAGAAAGAACGGATGATAGAAACTCGTCAGGACGAGTCCGATCGCGGCTTGTAGAAGGATCGCGAAGCCGCCGACCAGGAGATGCGGGACCGCCTTCTGGACCGTCATCAGATCGAAGAAGCGGTTGAAGAGGTCGCGGCGCCCTGTCTCGTCGAAGTTCGGGACTTTCGCGTGGAGCGCACGCAAGGTGATTTCTGCGACGATCCTCGCGAACACGCGCCGCTCGAACAGCGCAAGGACGTAGATCCGCGCGGCGCTGAGCAGGGCGGCGGCGAGCAGAAGCCCGAGCAGAAGCCCGGACAGCACGAACAGGGGCGCCGGCAGTGCCGTGTTGGCCACCGAATTGATCAGGAGCTGCACCGACACCGGCACGGCGAGGCCCAGGAGCGCCACGGCGACCCCGTAGACGACCGCCGTCCAGATGAATCCGGCTTCCGGCTTCAGCAGACGCGCGCTGAGCCTGCAGGCTTCCGTCAACGTCAGGGGCGTGTGTTTGATCGCATCCATGGGTCGAGGACCTTTCAGATCCGGTCGGGGGCGTGCGAGGAGGCCATGCCGCCGCCACGTTGCCGGGCATGGCCGCGGAGACGCGGATAAATCGTCGGGGTGCGCGAGCGCGGAGTCGACCCGGTACCGCCGGCCCATCCCGGGCGCGAACTCGTCCGGTCCGATTTAGCCGGCTGGCGGTTCACCGGAGGGCGTTCGGCGGATGCCGGTGGGAGACCCTCGAGGGCGAGGGTCGCACGCACGGTCCGCCATGTCGGGGGCACGGCGGACCGATTTGATGCCGGCCCGTACCGGATTGCGGCCGGCCGTCGGGTCGAGGCGATGCGCCCGCTTCAGCAGCGGTAGCCGCCCGACGTCTGTCCGTACTGCTGCACGGGGAAGTGCTGCTGGTCGGCATTGCCTTCCTGGGCCGAGCTTCTCCGGCAGCCGCCGACGGTGGGCGTCAGCACGTCCCCCGTGACGATCGAGCCGGTCGAGAGCCCATCCCAGGTCGTCCGCGGAAGGGGCCGCGACGGAGTGCCCACACGCAGGTCGGCGAAAGCGGCGGAGAGCGGCGCGACGCAGAGCGCGGCCGCGACCGACAGGATGGATAACTTCTTCGACGCCTTCATCGCTTGTCTCCAATCAATTGTGCGCTCGTAACGCGCTGTCCGTGGATCGAGGCGGGCAGGGAGACCGCAGTCTTGCGGACAGTTCCGCCTCATCCACGCAAATGATTTGGCGGCGCCCGGGTCGTACCGCAATTTCGCAACTTCAATGGCCCTCATTTGGAAAACAAATGACGACGAATGCATCGCGCGGGCTGCTGTATATTTAATCCCCATTGTTCAACTCGGGCCGATGATCGTGTGTGTTTCGTCACATCACACCAGTACGGGTGCCGGGGATTTGGCGGAGGCTGAAGGCCCGAGCTTGATGTCTCGCCCCGTTGAGATGATTTGACGGCGATGCCCGGCCCGCCGTTGCCCTTCGACCTCGACCTGCTGCGCACCTTCGTCGCCATCGCCGACAACGGGAGCTTCACGCGCGCGGCCAGTCGGTTGGGCCTGACGCAGTCGACCGTGTCGCTGCAGATCAAGCGCCTGGAGGAGGGCGTCTCCCGTCGCCTGTTCGACCGGGACGGCCGGGAGCTGCAGCTGACGCCCGAAGGCGAGGTTCTGCTCACCTACGCGCGCCAGATCCTCAAGCTCGGCGGCGAGGCCCTGTCCCGGATCGTCACCCCGGAACTGATGGGTCTCGTCCGGCTGGGCACGCCGGAGGATTTCGCGACCACGCACCTGTCGGAGGTTCTGGCGTGCTTCGCTCGCACCCATCCGCATGTCGCGCTCCAGGTGAACTGCGACTTCACCGTCAACCTCCTCGACGACTTCTCGAAGGGGAAGTACGACCTCATCCTGTTCAAGCGCGAGCCACAGGGTCCGAGCGGCGGGACCAGGGTCTGGCGGGAGGTCCTGGATTGGGTCGCGTCGCCGCGTCTCGTCGCGGAAGCCGGCGACCCGATTCCGCTCGTCCTCTCGCCGGCGCCGGACGTCTATCGCAAGCGCGCGCTGTCGGCCCTCGATGTCGCCGGACGCGACTGGCGCATCGTCTACACCAGCCCGAGCCTCGCCGGATTGCAGGCCGCCGTGCAAGCCGGGCTCGGGGTGACGGTGCTGCCCACGGAAATGATCCCCGCGGACATGGTGTCGGTTTCGGGCTGCCTCCAACTGCCGAAACTCCCCGATACGGAGATCGTCCTCTACCAAGCGCCGGGCCATGTCTCGCCGGCGGCTGAGTTGTTGGCGGCGACCATCGTCGCGGCGCTGGAGCGGCGCGTCGTGGCGCCTGCGGTGTTCGTGCCGTGAGGACCAGAGGCACTTGCGCGCAGTCCGGCGGCCTGCTGCGCTCGGCCTTGGGTCCGATCCCGCGTCGGCGATGATGGCGAGCTCGCCGCACGCCGGGGAATGCACGGCGTCCGAGTCGTGGCGCTGCGGCCCGCAGGTGTTCCGGGGGAAGCGCATTCTGTAGGGTCGCCGGCGAGTACCGGACATACCCATTCAGGTTTTCTCCCGGTGGAAGTGAGCCAGACGGGACTCCCACGAACATGCGCGTGCCGAGGTATGCCGGACGCCCCCTCCGCCAGGGCGGTGGATCGAAGGATCGCGCCGGTATTCAATCCGCGTCCGCTCTGGGCGATCCGCCTTCAGCTGACCTCCTCTCGCCTGCCGCCGGCCGCTGGATGGACTCGATCTTCCTGATCCGTTTCCGCACATTCTGGACGACGCCAATGCGTCGATCGATCGTGCGCTCGTTCCTCGCAGGGGGGGGCAAACTGTCAATAGGCGTTGGAACGGGACCCGGGGTCGGGATCCAAGTGGAACTCCTTCGCAAGCTGGATGGGGAGCGGGTGAGCTGATCCGACGTCCAGCTATCGCGGCGTAGGCGCTGTCCTCAGACGCGGGTCTTGAAGCGCGAGCTCGCATTGCCGGTCTCGACGAACTCACAGTGAGGGGTGCGCCGGTCGAGCAGCGCAGTGGTCATCTTGGCGTCGCTGGCGAACCCGCGCGGCGATTCGCCGAAGTAAAGATGCGTGGT
>NZ_JAKSYP010000216.1:0-19251 GCF_022829625.1 Methylobacterium sp. E-046
GATGCTGGTCACCGAGGTGCTGGAGGATCTCGGCTACACGGCGATCGAGGCCGCCGACAGCGTCGCCGGGCTGAAGGTGCTGCAATCGGACGTGCGCATCGACCTCCTGGTGACGGATGTCGGCCTGCCGGGCGGCATGAATGGGCGCCAGATGGCCGAGGCCGGGCGGGTGAAGCGTCCCGGCCTGAAGGTGCTGTTCATCACCGGCTACGCCGAGACGACGGTGCTGGGGAATGGCCAGCTCGATCCCGGCATGCAGGTCATCACCAAGCCGTTCGTGGTGGAGGTCCTGGGTGCGCGCATCCGCGAGATGATCGGGACGGGTTGACCGCCGGACCGGTTCGGGCCTCATCGGCACGGACAACCGGAGGACCGACGCGATGCGGGCGCTGCTGTGCACGAGGCTCGAGGGGCCTGAGCATCTGGAGGTCGTGGAGCGCCCGGACCCGGTTCCGGGGCCCGGCCAGGCCCTGGTGCGGATACGGCTGGCGGCGCTTAATTTCTTCGACACGCTGATCGTCGCCGGGCGCTACCAAGTGAAGCCCCCGTTGCCGTTCTCGCCCGGCGGCGAGGGCGTCGGCGTGGTCGAGGCGCTGGGGGAGGGGGCCTCGGGCGTCGCCGTGGGCGACCGGGTCATCGTCCATGCCGGACACGGCTGCTGCGCCGAGCGCATCGCCATCGATGCCGCCAAGCTCACCCCGGTGCCGGACGGTGTGCCGGACGAGCAGGCCGCCGGGCTCACCATCACGTACGGCACCTCGCTCCACGCCCTGGCCAACCGGGCGCGTCTGCGGCCCGGCGAGTGGATGGCCGTCCTGGGGGCCTCCGGGGGCGTCGGCCTCGCCGCGGTGGAGCTCGGGCGGCTGATGGGCGCCCGGGTGATCGCCTGCGCCTCCTCGGAGGAGAAGCTTGCGGTTGCCCGCGCCCACGGGGCCGAGGCGACGCTGGTCTACGACCCGGCGACCCTCAAGGACGCGTTGCGCCAGGTCAGCGGCGGCGGTGTCGACGTGGTCTACGACGCGGTGGGCGACGCCTACGCGGAACCGGCCCTGCGGGCGCTCGGCTGGCGCGGACGTTACCTCGTCATCGGCTTCGCGGCCGGCGCCATCCCGCGGCTGCCGCTGAACCTGATTCTCCTCAAGGAACTCGACGTGCAGGGCGTCCACTGGGGCGCCTTCCTGGACCGCGAACCCGCGGCCCATCAGGCGGACCAGCGCCGGCTCCTCGGCTGGGTCGCCGAGGGCAAGCTCACCGCGCAGGTCCACGGCGTCTACCCCCTGGCGGAGTTTCCGGAAGCCTTCGGCCTGCTGACCCGCCGGGCCGCGGTCGGGAAGGTGCTGCTCCGGCCCTGAAGCCTCAGAGCAGCCCGCGCGCCTTGGCGAGGCCGACGAGGTCCGCCTGGGGGCGGGCGCCGATGTGCTGGATCACCTCGGCGGCCGCGAGCGTGCCGAGGCGGGCGCTCGTGACGTTGTCGAGGCCGCGAGCGTGGCCGGCCAGGAAGCCGGCCGCGAACAGGTCGCCGGCGCCGGTCGTGTCCACCACGTCCCGCACCGGGCTGGCCTCGACGGCGCGGATCTCGCCACCTTGCACCACCAAGGCACCGTCGGCCGAGCGCGTGACGAGCCCGAGAAGGTGCCGGCCGCGGGCGTTGCGCTCGTCGCGGAGCGCGGCCACGGCGGCCTCGGGATCGTCCGTCTGGTAGAGGCTCTGGAGTTCGCCCATGTTGGCGAACAGGATATCGACGCTGCCGTCGCGCACGAGGCCCAGGAATTCGTCCCGGTAGCGGCCGACGCAGAACGCGTCCGACAGGGTCAGCGCGACGGCGTTCCCGGCCTGATGGGCGATCTCGGCGGCCTTGCGGAACGCGTCCTTGGCGGCCGGCGGATCCCAGAGGTAGCCCTCGAGGTAGACGACCTTGGCCGAACGCACGAGCGCCTGGTCGACATCGTCGGGCGAGAGCCCCTGGCAGGCCCCCAGATAGGTGCTCATCGTGCGCTCGCCGTCCGGCGTCACCAGCACGAAGCAGCGGGCGGTGGCCGGGCCCTCCTCGGCGGCCGGGACGGTGAAGCCGACCCCGGTGGCCTTCAGGTCGTGGCTGAACAGGCCGCCGAGCTCGTCGTCCCGGACCTTGCCGACGAAGCCCGTCCGGGCTCCGAGCAGGGCCGCCCCCACCGCCGTGTTGGCGCCCGAGCCGCCCGAGACGATCGTGGCCGGCCCCATGGCCTGGAACAGGGACTCGGCCCGCGGCTCGTCGATGAGCTGCATCGCTCCCTTGGTCACGCCCTGTGTGGACAGGAAGGCGTCGTCCGTGCGTGCGATCACGTCGACGATGGCGTTGCCGAGCACGAGGAGATCGAGGGGTGCGGTCATGCGGGCGTCCTGATTCGGGTTCGCGCCGCTGTGGCATCCGCCTCGAACGGGATCAAGCTCCGTCGCCGACCGCCGGGGGATCGGCGAACAGCCCGGTCACGGGCAAGCTCAGGCGGGGCGGTATCCGATCGAGGCGGCCCTCGATCGCGATGCGGGTCTCGATCAGGCCGCGTCGCGCGCGGCGGTGATGGAGGAGGGCACGCTTCCCCGGATCCACGATCAAGGCGCGCCTCACGCCCGCGGGGCGGAAACGGCGGGTCGGCTTGCGACCCGGATCGTCCGCGCGCCCGCTCGGTGACCGTACCGCGGCGGCGATGACGAGATCGGGCTCCTCGCCGGCATCGCGATCCGTCAGGCGACCGCCGAGCGCGGCGCGGGCGGTCGCCCGGTGGGGGCCGTCCGAGCCGCGTCCTTCCCCCGCGCCTTCCCCCCGCGCCTTTCCCCGCGCCTTCCCCCCACGCCTTCCCCCGCGCCTTGGCCCGCGCGGGCACGGCCCGCTCGGTCGACGTCGCGTAGACCTCGCCGTCGACCGGCTCGAAGCATCCCCGCCGGTCCCCGGCCGGGGCCAGGACCGCGTCGACGTTCATCCGCGTTTTGGGCCCTGCGGCCACGCCGCGATGCGGACACGGACAGGGGGCGGGCGAGAGCCGGTGCGGGTGTCGGGGCGTCGGGGGGCGGCGCAGCAGCCCCATGGCGCGCCGCCCCGGGCCCGGCGCGCCCTCGCTCGCTGCGATCCGCCGCCGAGCCGGCGAGGACGCTCACCCGGCGATCGTCTCCAGCGCCACGTTCCGCGTGCGCGGGCCGAGGAGGCCGACGAGGAGGCCCGCTGCCAGCATGGCCATTGAGATGAACAGGAACACGCCCGGCGTGCCGGCCTGACGCAGCACGAAGGCGATGATGAACCCCGTGAAGATCGCCGAGAAGCGGCTCCAGGAATACACGAAGCCCACTGCCCGGGCCCGGATGCCGGTGGGGAACAGCTCGGCCTGATAGGCGTGGAAGCTGTACGACATCACGTTGGAGGCGAGCGTCAGGCCGATGCCGAGGACCACGATGGCGCCGACCTCCGTCGTCCGCGCGAAGGTGAGCCCGCAGGCGATGTAGACGCAGGCGGCCGCCACGATCACGTGCTTGCGCTCGAACCGGTCGGCGATGACAAGTCCGAGCAGCGGCCCGACCGGGGCGGCGAGCGCGATCAGCGCCGTGTAGGCGAGGCTCGACGTGACCGTGATGCCCTGCGCCACCAGAAGGGTCGGGACCCAGTTGGCGAAACCGTAGAAGCCTACGGTCTGGAACACGTTGAAGCCCGCCATCATCAGCGCCCGCCGCCGGAACGGCGGCACCCAGAGGTCGCGGAACGCGCTGCGCGGCTGGACCGGCTCCGCCGCGGCGGGCGCCGGCAGCGGGCGTCCGGATTCGGCCGCCACCTGCGCCTCCAGACGGCGCAGCACCGCGTCCGCCTCCGCGAGACGTCCCTGCTCCACCAGCCAGCGCGGACTTTCCGGCAGGCCCGCGCGCAGCCACCAGACCACGAGGGCCGCCGAGGCTCCGATCAGCACGACCCAGCGCCAGCCGTCGATGCCCAGCGGGGCTGTCGGGATCAGCAGGTACGACAGGAACGCCACCACCGGCACGGCGGTGAAGCCGATGCCCTGGCACAGGGCGAAGGCGCGGCCGCGGACCGCCTTCGGCACCAGTTCCGAGAGGTAGCTGCCGATCGTCACCATCTCCAGCCCGAGGCCGATCCCCGCGACGAGCCGCCAGAGATTGAGGCCGAAGGCCTCGGTCTGGCAGGCCATCACGACGTTGGCCGCCGTGTAGGCCAGGAGCGACCACGTGAAGATCGCCCGCCGCCCGAAACGGTCCGCGAGCCAGCCGCACAGCAGGGTGCCGATGAACAGGCCGGTGAACAGGGCGGCCACGAAGCTCGCGACGCCGCTGGCGCCGAACAGGCCGGGCGTCGTCGGCGTGAGGATCCCGGCCTTGACGAGGCCCGGCGCCACGTAGCCGGTGAACAGCAGGTCGTAGAGTTCGAAGAAGAAGCCGAGGCCGAGGAGGATCACGAGGCGCCAGACCGCCCGGGTCGGCGGCAGCCGGTCGAGGCGCGCCAGAATGAGGCCGGGATCGAGGCCGTCCCGCGCTTCCGTCGTCGCCATGCGCTCCCGCCCCGGACTCAGATGTCGGATCCCCCGCTCGCAACTGCCCTGGAACGGCCAAGCCGGCAAGGGCACCCGGCCCGGTCCCGGGCGGGGCGGCTCACGCCCCGAACACCGACCAGCCCATGCGCTGGGTCAGCCGCTCCAGGGCGATGCGGCCGAGATGGGAATTGCCGGCGGCGTCGAGGCCGGGAGACCAGACCGCGATCGAGGCCCGGCCGGGCGCTACCGCCAGGATGCCGCCGCCGACCCCGCTCTTGCCCGGCAGGCCGACCCGGTAGGCGAACTCGCCCGAGCCGTCGTAGTGGCCGCAGGTCAGCATGATGGCGTTGATGCGGCGCGCCCGCTCCGCCGAGACCACCGAGTGGCCGGTCGCGGGGTTGCGGCCGTTATGGGCGAGGAAGCGGCCGGCCGTGGCGAGCTGGCGGCAGTTCATCGCGATGGCACAGTGGTGGAAGTAGACGCCGAGGATGTAGTCCACCGGATTGTCGATGACACCGAAGGACTTCATGTAGTTGGCGAGCGCGGTGTTGCGGAAGCCCGTGCGCTTCTCCGAAGCCGCCACGGTCTCGTCGATGGCGATGCCCACGTCCTGGGCCAGAAACTGCAGGAAGCGCAGGATCTCGCCCAGCGCCTCGCGCGGCTCGTGACCCGAGAGGATCACGTCGGTGACCGCGATGGCGCCCGCGTTGATGAACGGGTTGCGCGGCACGCCCCGCTCGCGCTCCAGCTGGACGATCGAGTTGAACGGGTTGCCCGAGGGCTCGCGCCCGACCCGCTTCCACAACCGGTCTCCGACCATGCCGAGCGCCAGGGTCAGCGTGAACACCTTCGAGACGCTCTGGATCGAGAACGGCGTCTCGCTGTCGCCGCCCGCGAAGACGCAGCCGTCGGCGTCGATCACCGCGATCCCGAACTGGTTCGGGTCGACGCGGGCGAGTTCGGGGATGTAGTCGGCGACCGCGCCCCGGTCGGAGCGCTGGGCCATCTCCTCGGAGATCTCCCGGATGACGAGGGCGAGTTCGGGCACGGTGAAGCTCACGCGTCGAGATGCGTCGGAACCGGACCGGTTGGCGACGTCTCGGGTGATGCAAGGTCCAGTCCGGCCGCCGCGTGATCTAGCAGCGCCGACGGGTCAAGAGAACCGGTTCGCCCGGCGCCGTACCGGCCGGGCGGCATCGCCGTCCTGGCGCGCGGCAATCCCGGCCGCGCCGCGCGTACGGATGTCAGGCCGCCCCGGATGCTCCCGCTGCGCCGGCGCGGACCGGGAGGGCGTTGAGGGAGGCCGTGTCAGGCGGCGGCGAGCGCCGTGCCCATGGATTCCTTCTTCATCAGCTCCCGGAAGAACCCGTCGAGATGGGTCAGCTTGTCGGGCGAACCGTCCTGCGCGATGCGGCCGCCCTCCAGCACGACGATGCGGTCGAAGTCCTGCAGGGTCGACAACCGGTGCGCGATGGCGATGACGGTGCGGCCCTTCATGAGGTTCGCCAGGGCGTGCCGGATCGCCTGCTCCGACTCGGCGTCCAACGCGGAGGTCGCCTCGTCGAGGAGCAGGATCGGCGAGTTCTTGAGGATGGCCCGCGCGATGGCGATGCGCTGGCGCTGGCCGCCCGAGAGCTTGACGCCCCGGTCGCCGACCATCGTGTCGAACCCTTCCGGAAGGCCCTGGATGAAGTCGGTGCAGTGGGCCGCTTCGGCCGCCTGCCAGACCTCCTCGTCGGTGGCGTCGGGCCGGCCGTAGCGGATGTTCTCGCGCAAGCTGCGGTGGAACATCGACACGTCCTGCGGGACCACCGTGATGGCCTCGCGCAGGGATTCCTGCGTCACCCGGTCGATGTCCTGACCGTTGATCCGGATCGTCCCGCTCTGCACGTCGTAGAAGCGCTGGATCAGCGAGAACAGGGTCGACTTGCCGCCGCCCGACTTGCCCACGAGGCCGACGCGCTGGCCCGGCTCGATCACGAGGTCGAAATCCGTGAAGACCGGGCGCCCGTCCGGGTAGCTGAAGGCGACGTGGTCGAAGGCGATCCGGGCCCCCTGGCCGGTCAGCGGCTTCGCCTCCGGATGGTCCACGAGATCGTGCGGCTGGAGCAGGGTGTGGAGCGCCTCGGACAGGCGGGCCGTGTGCTGCGTGGCGTCGACCAGCGCCACCGCAAGGTCGCGGGTGGCGGCGAGGATGCGGATGCCGAGGGTGCAGACCAGCACGACCTGACCGTTCGTCGCCTGCCCGGCCTCCCACATCTGGATCGCCCAGTAGAGCAGGCCGAAGACCGCCAGGACGGTGAGCACCGCGTGCACGATGCGCAGCTTCTCGAGGTAGAGCAGCGACGAGCGCCGGGCCCGCATCTCGGTGGCGATGGTGCCCTCGAAGCGCTGGCCCTCGCGTTTGAACGCCGAGAAGGCGCGCACGAGGGACATGTTGCCGACGAGGTCGACCATCTCGCCGTCGACGGAGGCGGCCTTGGCGGCGAAGTCGTGGTGCAAGGGCCGGCCGGCCGAGGCCATCTTGAACATCAGAATGACGACGGCGGCGAAGACGCCCGCCAGGATCCCCGCCATGGTGAGGTTGACGGTGGCGATGTAGGCGATCGACCCGAAGGCCGCGACCGTCGGCGGCATCACGTTGAACACGAACATGTTCTCGACCGTGAAGATCGCGTTCGAGGTCGCCGTGATGCGCGAGGCCAGCGTACCCGGCTGACGGTCCGAGAAGAAGGTCGGCGAGTGGCCGGTCAGGTGCCGGAACAGGTCCCGCCGGATGTCGCCGGTGATGCCCACGAAGGTGAAGGCGCCGGTCAGCGCCGCCACGCGCCAGAGCATGTTGTCGGCGGCGATGAAGGCGATCAGGACCCCTAGCGCACCCCAGATCACGGTGTTGCCGGGGCCCGGGCCCTTGGTCAGCGCGTCGACCACCCCCTTCAGGGCGTAATCGGTCGAGACCGAGAAGCCGACGGCGCCCAGCACCGAGACCAGGATGACCAGGTGCGGCAGCCAGCGGCGGCGGAGATAGCGCCCGACGAAGGCGAAGGGCCTCTCGGCGTATCGATGCAGCTCTTCCATCGCGGTGACCATTCCGTATTCGCGCGGCTTTGGCTTACGGGCTGAGGCGGAGTGCAGCGCGGGGGCAGTCTGACCCGCAGCGGCAACGCGAGAGCGTTGCCATATGTTTCACCGGTCCGCACCGTCGTTGCGCTTTTATCCGCACAATCTGAACGCCGCTTGAGCGGCGCGGAAACATGAAGCGAATTCGGTGCCGCGGCGCGTCAGCCCGCCGATGGCGGCTGGCGCGTCTCCGGCATGATCAGCGCGACCAGCATGAAGGCCAGGAAGCCCACCACGGCGAGGCCCAGGAAGGCGCTGTGGCTGCCGAGCCGGTCGGCCATGATCCCCGCCAGCGAGGTCGAGAGGGCGGCGCCGATGCCCATGGCGGTGCCGACCGCGCCGAGGGCGAGGTTGAAGCGTCCCGTGCCGCGGGTGAGATCGGACACGACGAGCGGCACCATCACGCCGAGCACCGAGGCCGAGATCCCGTCGAGGACCTGGATGCCGACCAGGCCGTAGGGGTTGGTGGTGTAGGCGAGCAGCAGGCCGCGGACGGGGAGCGCCGCGAAGCCGAACAGGAGGACCGGGTAGCGCCCGAACCGTTCGGCCGCCCGGCCGACCGCCGGGGCGCTGACGGCCAGGACCGCCTGCGGGACCATGATGCAGGCGGCGACCAGCGCGGTGGCGGTCTCGCTCGCCCGCAGGGTCAGGACGCTGCCGACCAGCGGCAGCATCGCGGCGTTGGCCAGGAAGAACAGCACCATGCAGGCCGCGAAGCACAGGAGCCCGCGGTTGGTCAGCAGCGCCCGGATTCCGTCCGATCCGGCCGGGGCGGGCGGCGCGGCCAGGGACGGGGCGGCCACGGGTGCTTCCCGGAACACCTCCGGGTCGATGTCCTGGGCGCGGATGCGGGCGAGCGCGATGATCGTCGGCACGACGAGCGCCGCGGTCAGGTAGAACACGGCGCCGTTCGACAGGTAATAGCCGATGGCGCCCATGCCGGCGGCGCCGAGCGCGTTGCCGACCGCCGCGAAGCTCGCGTTGCGGCCGAGGCGCTCGCCCGCCCGGGCCCGCCCGACGAGGCCGATGCTGATCGCCGCGATGGCCGGCGTCAGCACGCAGCTCGCCGCGGAGTGGACCGCCATCGCCAGGAGCACGACGAGGAAGCTCGGCCAGACCGCCAGCGCGAAGGCGCTGCCCGAGATGCCGATCACCGCCACCGCGGCGGCGAAGCGCTTCGAGCGCACCACGTCGACGAAGGCGCCCCCGGGCACCTGCCCGAGCAGCGCGACGAGGCTTCCGACCGTGAGGGCGAAGCCGATGTCGGACTGCGTCCACTTGGCCTGCGAGAAGTAGACCGCCAGGAAGGGCCCGAACCCGGTCTGCAGGTTGGCCACGAAGAACGCGAAGGCGTCCAGCCCGTAGCGGCTCGCCCCCGCGATGGCGCGTCCCGGCGCCGCGGTTCCGGCCGGCGGCGCAGGCTCGCGCGGGCGCTCGGCCGCCGGATCCTTCAGGCGGAGGGGGCGGGTACGGGGATCCTGCCGGGACACCTCGCGCTCGCGGGGGGAAGCGGCGGGTCTGACCTTCAATCGGGCCACCGTCATTTATCCGGCGCTTTCTCCGGCGGTGTCGCGGCCGGGGCCGTGACGGCGGGCGACGCACCGACGGGGGCGGCCTGCGGTGCGGAGGAGCCGGCGGGTGCGGTGCCGGGAAGGGGGGGGCCGGCAGGAGGCGCGGCGGCCGGCGTCGCGGCCTGTTCGCCCTCGGAGACGGGGGCGGCCGGACTCGCGGGACCGAGAACGACGATCGGCTCGCCGGCCTTGTACTCCGGCGAGACGCGGACTTGGTTGCGCGTCAGCGCCACGGACAACTTGCGCTCCTTGCCGCCCTCCGCCGAGAAGCGCAGCGCGCGCCAGTCCACGGCGATCTTGCGGGTGCCGACTCCGAGGAACCCGCCGAAATCGATGATCGCGGCGCGGGGATGGCCGTCCTTGTCGATGATGATGTCGATCACCCGCCCGAGTTCGTCGCCGCCGGCGCTGCGCACGCTGCGGCCGAGCAGGCTCTCGTAATCCTGGGTGTCCAGCACCGTGGCCGGGGTGCCCTGCTGCTGGGCCTGCGGTGCAGGCGTCGCCGAAGGCGGCGGCGGGTTGGCGGGCGGCGGGCTCGTGGGCGGCGGGCTCGCGGGCGGTGCGTTGGCGGTGGCGGGCGGGGTGGCCGGGGTGTTCGGAGCCGGCACGGCGGCCGGGGCCTGCGGCTGAGCTTGGCCGGACGCGCCGTCGCCGCCGGCGGGCTGGACCTGCGCCGCAGCTCCCGACGCCCAGAGGGCGAGCGTCACGGCCGCGATCATCCGGTTGGTTCTGAACACGCTTCGTCCTCTGAGGAAGGGCCGGGCCGGGCCGGCACGCCGACGCAACCGCGACCGTATCGGCCGGTTCCAGGTCCGCCAGCGACGGGAGCCCGCCCGCGGTGAGCCGTCGTGACGCAGGACCTGGGCGAAGTTATGGACCCCACCGGGCCGGCAGCAAGGTCCGGACCGCCGCGCCGGCGTCCCCATGGCGGCTGCGACAACGTCTGGTTTTCGCCGCAACCCCGGCGTAGGAAGCGGTGCAAAGCCGATACGGGCTGCGGATGGCACCGCGGCCCCCTGCGAGGACTGAACGATGTCGACCCACCCCACCTCGAGAAGCGCCGCGGCGCGCGGGCTCGTGCTCGGCACGGCCCTGGCCGGATTGGTGGCGGGTTGCCAGGCGCTCGGCGGCGGCGGCGGCGTGATGCCGGACACGCAGGTCGGGCTGCCGCCGTCCCTGAGGGGCGCCCTTCCCAATCGCGAGCCCCAGAATGCCGGGGTCGACTCGGAAGGCCGGCCGCTTCAGACCGCGCCGACGCGGCAGCTGGCGCTTCCCAAGAGCGCCGGCGCCGGGACCCGGACCGCGGATGCGGGTGAGCGGCGGATCCGGCGCGACGAGCTTGACGGCGGCAACGGCGCGGTCGGGGGCAGCGCCGGCGGCGGTGCCATGGGTCCGATGCTGTCGCCGGGCGGCAGCGTCGGTCTCGGCGGGAAGTTCTGAGCCGGGGCGATCGAGCGCGGGCGCGGCCGTTCACGCCGTAGGGGCGCGCCCGCCGTAGAAATCCTCGATCCGTCCGCCGTAGGTCGGGTCCGTGAACCCGTCCTCGCCCGATCCATGGTTGGGCGCGCCGGCGAGGTCGGCCGGGTCGATGTCGATGACGTATCCGCCGAGTTCCGTGCTGTAGGTCAGGGCCTTCCACGGCAGGGGGTGATGGTTCTCGCCGAGGCCCAGGAAGCCGCCGAAAGCCAGCACCGCGTAGGCGACCTGTCCCGAGATCTTGTCCACCATGAAATTGTGGACGGCGCCGAGGTGGCGACCCGTGCTGTCGTAGACGGCCGTCCCCTCGACCTTGTTGGACGCGATGAGCCGGCTGGTCTCGTCGATGGCGACACCGGGTCCGGTCGGATCCAGTTCCAGGCTGCCGGGTTTCCGCACAGCGCGCTCGTTGGGCAAGTCCGTCGGCATGCGCACTCCCAAATCGCGGATGCGGCGGGGCCGCATCCCGTAGTCCCTGCGGACTAAGCGGATCGGCGCACGCAGGTTCCGCAGGCCGGCCACGGCTCCGCGGCCGGGCCGCACGTCGGCCGCCCCGGAGATCGGATGGTCAGAGATCGGTCGGTAGGCCCGCGCTGGCGCGCCGCTGGTTGATCCGGTCGCGAACCGAGCGGCTGGCCAGGAACATCTCGAAGCCGAAGGCGACGAGGGCGCACAGCGTGCACAGGATCGCCGAACCGAACAGGCCGAACAGCAGCGTCGCCACGGTGCTGTCGCGCAGGGCGCCGACGAACAGCGTCAGCACCGATCCGCAGGTCGCGACGCCGCCCAGGGCGGCCAGGAACACGGCGGCGTCGAGGGCGAGCGAGCGCCGGTACAGCCGGTCGAGCCGCCGGCCCAGGAGGTGACGCTCCGCATCCCCAGCGCCGGCCAGCAGGCCGGTGACGCGGTCCGCCTGATCCGCTACGCGGGCGAGGCGCGTGCCGAAGACGTTGAGCAGCGTGGCGATCCCGGACAGCAGGAACACGGGGCTCAGCGCCACCTGGACGACGTGGGCCGTGCTCTCGAGGGTCGCGGGGAGGATCGGGTCGGTCATGCCGCCCGGCAGATGCACCGGAGCGAGGACTGGGGCAATCCCTGGGGCCATTGCGGCCGTCTCAGACGAGGCCGCGCCCCTGTTCCGAGCCGTGGGCGGCGGGCTCGGCGCGGATGCCGAACCCGAGCGCCGCCACGAGCCCGGTGGCGAGCAGAAGCGCGAGCGTGAGGGCTGGAGCAAACATGACTGTACTTCAGGCGCGGGATTGTTAAGAGCAGGTTTCGCGCTCGCGGATTTGATGAATAATCTTCCGGGCCGCGCGAGTCGGCGGCTTCCAGTGTGGATTTCCGCGCGTGCCTTGTGGATGAGCGGCCCGCGAAGGCAATTTCCCCTTGGAACGGCGGCATCACCGCTTAGTTGCTGCTATGCTGGCTCGGCCGTGGGGCGATCATGCCCCGGCCTGCGGCCCGAGAACCGGAGGAAGTTTATGGCCACGAAGACCGAGAAGGCTGCACCGAAGGCGGCCAAGACCACCACCAAGCCTGAGGCGAAGGCCGCTCCGGCCAAGGCCGCGAAGCCCGCCGCTGCCAAGGCCGCCGGCACGAAGCCGAACGCCCTGCAGCAGCCGCTCAAGCCGTCGGCCGAACTCGGCGCCATCGTCGGCACCAGCCCGCTCGCGCGCGGCGAGGTGGTCAGCAAGGTTTGGGATTACATCAAGAAGAACAACCTTCAGAATCCGCAGAACAAGCGCGAGATCGTGGCCGACGACAAGCTCAAGAAGGTCTTCGGTAAGGACAAGTGCTCCATGTTCGAGATGAACAAGCATCTCGCCGCGCACCTGAAGGCCTGAACGTATCCTAGAGCCGCGCCCGAGACCTCGTCCGGGCCGACGGCTCTAGAACGGTCACGCTCCACCCGTCGGACCAGACCATCGGCACCGATTGCTGGGTTCGCCACAGGCGAGAGCCCGGAATCCCCTACCGCGGATGCTGACACCGGATCCGGCGGGCCCGCCCGCCCCGATCGGGTGGGCTCGGCGGCGCGGGATTTCGGGCTTCGCTGTGCGAGACCGGTCGAGGCCGAAAACCCGGGCCGGCAGGGGGCCGGTCGCGCCCCGCGGGCGATGGCCTCCGCCGACGATCCGGAGACCGTCGGCGTCGCGCCGGCCTATGCGAGACCCTGCAGGACGCCGCCGTCCACCCGAAGCGCGGCGCCGGTGGTCGCGCTCGCCGCCGGGCTGCACAGGTAGGCGACGAGGTTCGCCACCTCCTCCACGTGCGCGAGCCGACGGATCAGCGAGGACGGGCGGTGCTCGGCGACGAAGGCGCGGCCCATGGCGTCGAGGTCGGCGTCGGCCTTGCCGCCGGCCATCTGCTTCATGAATTCCGCCACGCCCTCCGAGAGGGTCGGGCCGGGCAGCACGCTGTTCACGGTGACGCCGGAGCCGGCCACGGTCTGGGCGAGGCCGCGTGAGATCGCGAGCTGCGCGGTCTTGGTCATCCCGTAATGGATCATCTCGGTCGGGGTGTTGATGCCCGACTCGCTGGAGATGAAGATCACCCGGCCCCAGCCGCGCTCCGCCATGCCGGCCGCGTAGGCGCGGGACAGGCGCACGCCGCTCATCACGTTGACGTCGAAGAAGCGCTGCCAGTCCGCGTCCGGGATCTCGAAGAACGGCTTCGGCTCGAAGATCCCGGTGTTGTTGACGAGGATGTCCACCGCCGGCAGGGCCTGGACCAGGGCGGCGGCGCCCTCAGCGGTGGCGACGTCGGCCGGCGCCGCGAAGGCGCGGCCGGCCTTGGCCTCGCCCCGCAGCCTCGCCAGCGCCGCCTCGACCCGCTCCGGCGAGCGGCCGTTGATGCCGACCTCGGCGCCGAGATCGCAGAGTTCCTTGGCGATGGCGTAGCCGATGCCGGCGGTCGAACCGGTGACGAGGGCCTTCCGGCCGGTGAGGTCGAGATCCATGGGGCTCTCCAGCACTTGAACCGAGGCGTCAACGCCTGCGGGCCCGGTCGGTGGCAGGCCGCGGCCGTCTAGCCGCTTCGACTCCGCCGCAGAACGCTGGCGCAGCCGCCGATGATCGCGAGGGCGACGGCGCAGGACAGCGAGAGGGTCACGGGACGCTCGGGTCCGAGGCCGTGCGTCAGGCCGAAGATCACCGCCACCAGGGCCGCGCCGAGCGACTGGCCGGTGAGCCGCGCCGTCGACTGCATCCCGCTCGCCCCGCCGGCGCGCTCGCGGGGCGCCGAGGTGACGATCACCTTGTTGTTGGGGGACTGGAACAGGCCGAAGCCGAGGCCGCACAGGGTCAGGCGCCAGGCGATGTCGAGGGTGCCGGGGGCCGCAGGCAGGAGGGTCACGCCGACGAGGCCGGCGGCCATCATCGCCAGCCCGATCCCGCCGAGGATGCCCGGCGGGTAGCGGTCGGCGAGGCGTCCGGAGATCGGGGCCATCACGGCCACCGCGATCGGCCAGGGGGTGAGGAGGAAGCCGGTCTGCGTGCTGGAGAGGTGCAGCACGTCCTGGAAGTAGAACGGCAGCGTCACGTAGGAGACCATCTGGGCGCAGAACGACGCGACCGAGGTCGCCATCGAGAGGGCGAAGGCCGGAATCCGCAGCAGGTCCACCGGCAGGAGCGGCGCCGGCAGCCGCATCTGGCGGCGGACGAAGACCGCGCCGATCACCAGGGCGCCGACGAGTTCGGCGACGGCGATCCGCTGTCGGTCCGGGTCGCCCAGACCGTCGATGCCGATGATCAGCAGGCCGAAGGTCAGCGCGTTGAGCGCGGCGCTCACGAGGTCGAAGGGCCGGCCGCTGGCCGGCGTGGCCGGCAGGGTGCGGGAGGCGACCGCCAGGGCCAGCAGGCCCACCGGGATGTTGACCAGGAACAGCCAGGGCCAGGTCGCCAACGAGAGGATCGCGGCCGCCACCGTCGGGCCGGCGGCCGAGGCGACGGCCACCACCAGCGCGACGTTGGCCACGCCCTGGCCGATCATCCGATGCGGATAGATGAAGCGCACGAACCCGATGTTGACGCTCATGATCGCGGCGCCGCCGAGCCCCTGGACGATGCGGGCCGCGATGAGGAGGGGCAGGCTCGGCGCGACCGCGCAGGCGAAGGAGGCGGCGACGAACACCGCCAGCCCCGGCAGGTAGACCTTCCGGAAGCCGAAGATGTCGCCGAGCGCCGCGAAGGGCAGCAGGCTCGCCGTCACCGCGACCTGATAGGCGTTGACCACGAAGATCGCGTCGGCGGGCTTGACCGCGAGGTCCTTGGCCATCACGGGCAGCGCCACGTTGACGATCGCCCCGTCGAGGACCGCCATGGTCATGGCCAGCGCGATCGCCGCCATGGCCAGCACGCGCTCGCGGGGCGGCAGGCCGTCACTGGAGCTGTCCCGCGTGGCGCCGCCGGGACCGTGCGGAACCTGCGCCATGCTCGCGCGCTCCTGCGGCGTCCCGGCCGGCGACGTCGATGGCTGGGGTGATCCGGGCGCGGGTGCGCCGCGGATGCCGTTCCCTGTCGCGCAGGCGGCGCGGCCCGTCGAGGGTCGCGATGTGTCCTATGTCACGGCGCGGACGGATTTGCCCGCGGTGCGGAGCCGGGGCTGGAAACGGGGCGGCCCCCGACGAGGTCCGCGCCGGGTTCCCGGCACCGCGGTGCCCCGGGGGCTGATCCGGGAACCCGCGCGCGGAGCGCCGGGCAGCGGCTCCGGAGCCCCCCCCTGTCGGCCCCCTTCAGGGGACGCCCGTCACGCCAGCAGGTAGGTCAGCAGCGAGCGGAGCTGCGCCGGCTTGATCGGCTTGCGCACGAGTTCGGCGCCGGCCGCCGTCACCCGCTCCTCGACGTCGTCGGTGTGGTCGGCCGTGGTGACGATCGCCGGGAGCGGCGTGGTCCGTCCCGCCCGGAGATAGGCGGCCACGTCGAGCCCGCAGGCGCCGTCGTCCAGATGGTAGTCGAGCACCAGGATGTCCGGCGCCGAGAGGCCCGCCTCCACGGCGGCGCGCACGCCCGCCACATCCCGGAAGGTCGAGACCCGGGCGTCCCAGTTCTGCAGGAGGCGCGCCAGGGCGTCCGCCGTGGAGGCGTCGTTCTCGACCACCACGACATGCGCCCCCGACAGCCGCGTCGCCACTGGGGCCGGTGGTGCCGCCGCGGCCGGGATTGCGCTCACGGGCAGCGCCAGGGTGACCCGCGTGCCGTGGCCCGGCCGCGAGGCGAGGGTCAGGGGATGATCGAGCGCCTGCGCCATGCGGCGGACGATGGACAGACCAAGGCCGAGGCCCGGCTCCTCCCCCGTGCAGGCGAGCGCCGTGCCGCGGAAGAACTCGTCGAAGACGAGCTCCCGGTCCTCGGCGGCGATGCCGCAGCCGGTATCGGTCACCTCCACGCGGACGCCGCCGCCCCGGCGCCGCGCCGCCAGGATGATCCCGCCCGCGCGCGTGTACCGGACCGCGTTCGAGACGAGGTTCTGCAGGATGCGTTGCAGGAGCACCCCGTCGGTGGTGACGGTCACGTCCGGACAGCGCACGGAGAGCCGCAGGCCCTTGCGCTCGGCGAACGGCTTGAAGCTCTCCGCCAGCTCCGCGAGTAGGCCGGGCAGGAACGTCGGCTGCAGCTGCGGCCGGACCACGCCGGCGTCGAGCTTGGAGATGTCGAGCAGCGTCTTGATCAGGTCCTCGATGGTCTGCAGGCCGCGCTCGACCTGACCGGCGATCGCGCGCGCCTCCGGCGGCACGTCGAGATCGGCCATCGCCGAGATCGAAAGGCGGGCGGCATTCACCGGCTGGAGCAGGTCGTGGCTCGCCGCCGCCAGGAACCGGGTCTTCGAGCGGTTGGCGGTCTCGGCCTCCTCCTTGGCGACCGCGAGCGCCGCGTTGGAGCGCTCAAGCCGGTGCATGAGCCCGGTCAGCTCCTCGGTACGGGTGCGAACCCGGCCTTCCAGCATGATGGCGGTCTGGAACAGCGAGTAGGCGCTGCCCCGCTGGTCCATGGTGCGCTCGACATGGGACATCAGCGCGGCATTGATGCGCTCGAGCTTCTCGATCCGTCGATGCAGCGACGCGTCGGTCTCGAGGCCGTTCGGGTGTACGGTCACGACACGGCCGGAGCCGGGGCCGGGCCCGGCGCCTCCTCCGCCAGGGTCTTGCCGATGGCGATGCCCGTGAAGGTCTGGTTCAGGTGCATCGCCCGATACTGCTCGCCGAAGGTCTCGAAGCCGACGACGTTGTAGCGGCGGTAGAGGTCGGCGATGCCGTGGCGGACCTGCCGGCTCTCGGCGTCGAGGCGGCGCAGCACGCACTCGAAGCCGATGATCAGATCGACGCCGCCCAGCGCCGCGTCGAGGCGCGCCAGCTCGGTCCGCGTGGAGGCCACGATGTCCTGAGGCTCGGCCAGCGTGAGCACGACGCCCTCGTCCACCGCGCAGAAGAAGCTGAGCGACCCGTCCTCGTTCATCCGGCGGATCGAGCGGCAGAAATACTCGCCGCCGACCTTCACGGCCAGCGGGTAGGCGGCGAAGCTCATCGGCGACAGGCCTTCGGGATCGAGGCCGATCGCCATCGCGTATTCCCGCGCCGCCGGCTCGGCGTTGAGTTCGTGCACGGTGCGGCGCTCGCCGTCCGAGGCGGTGACCACGAACTTCGTCTGTGTCGGCTCGAAATTGTCGCTCTTGAAGATTTCCACGGAAAAGTCGGTCTCGACGAGGATCAGGACCGCCGCCTTGCGGTGGATCCGGCCGCCGTGGAGCAGCACCGCGTCCCGGAAGCGAAGGTCGTCGCCGGCCGAGCCGCCGACGATCGGGATGCCGTCGAGCGCCCAGGCGATGGCAGAGACCACCGTCTCCTCGGCGTTGGCGAGCCCGTCGATCAGGGACAGGGCGAAGCGGCGCCCCGCGACGGTGGGCTCGCCGTCGCGACCCCGGTCGGACGGGTCGAGGGTCCGGCGCAGCGCCCGCACCGCCGAGGCGGTCCGCTCCACGTCGAGATGATCGATGGCATCCAGCACGGTGGAGACGATGCGGAACCGCTCCGCCGGGAACGCGATGGCGACGAGGCCGCGGTCGAGACCGCCGGCGGGCGCGATGCCGCCGGACATCGAGCAGCCGGCCACCGGCACGCCGGGGAAGCGGCTCTCCAGCGCGTGCGCGAGGATCTCGGCGTCGTAATCGGCGGAGAAGAACACGACGATCTGCGACAAGGCGGCGTCGGCGACGGCCTCCGCGACATCCGACACCGCGTCGACGGCCGAGGCCGCCTCCGTCCAGGCCGTCCGGATGCCGCACAGATGGCGGCACACTCCCGATCCCTGAGCCACGTTTCCCCCTGACGACCCCCTCGGCGGGCTTGGCGCTCGCTCTTCAGTGTCCTCAGGCGAGTATGTCGTGCGCAACCAACCGGTGCAACCGGGCGTCCGAGGTCCGATCTTCGCGGGCGGCTCCGGAACGAGGGGCCGGAAGGCGGACCCGGCCTCGCCGGCCTCACTTCATGCAGGCGTCCTCGGCCTTCTCGAAGGCGGCCGGCTTGGGCTCGTGCTCGGGCGGACGGTTGCGGCCGAGGGCTCCCTCGGCGCGGGCGCGCAGATACGTGTAGATGTCGGGCATGTAGCACATGACGTTCCGGTTATCCCCGAAGGCGGGCATCACCAGTTCCTGCGCGGCGTTCACGTCCTTCTTGCCGCCCACGACGATGCCGGCGAACTGCGCGTAGCTCATGCCCTTCAGGGCATCGACCAGCGAGGGCGCGTAGGTCGAGCCCATCCCGTCTGGACCGTGGCAGACGATGCAGTTGGCGCTGTACCGGAGGTAGCCGGACATCGTGTACCAGTCAACCTTCTTGCCGGCGTCGGTGACGTGATAGGTCGGATCGCCGTTCTGATCCGTATATTGACCGTCCTGCACTTTGGCCGGCTGGGTCGAGCCGTCGCTCTTCAGATCTCCGGGCGTCGTGCCCGTCGCGGAGGGCTGGGTCGGCGGCGTGGCGGCGGCCCCGGGGGTCACCCCGAGTAGACCCGCCGTGATCCCGACCAGCACGATCTTGGCGAATGGTTCTGCCGCGCACCGCATGAGCGTTCCTCCGGCCGCCCACAGACATTTGTCGGTGGCGCGACGGGGGGATAACGAGGTGCGCCCGCATCGATCACAGCGGAGGATGTTCACGTTTCCGCGCCTGAGCCGCAGCGTGCCGCCGGGCCCGAGTGCCGCCACGGCTTATCCGCGTTGCGCACAGCATTAACCTTTTGTTAATCGGCGCATTGCGGCCGGCCCTCCGGCGTGAGAGCTTTCGTTAACGAGAGCTTAACGGTTGGGTCACGGCGATGCGGTTCGCGGCTTCCAAGGTGCAGGGACTGGTTTCCGGTGCCGCATCGCGTCGGCTCTCCCGCGCTCGTCGCGCCGTGGCCGTCCTCGCTTTGGCGGCCCTCGGCTTCGCCGGCGGCGCCGAGGCACAGACGCTGGCGAGCCTTCCGACGGAGGCGGGTGCGCGGGTTCAGGGGGACGCCAAGCCGCTCGCCGCCTGGGTGACGTTCTGCCAGGCTTACGCGGCGGAGTGCACGGTGGACCGCAGCGAGCCGGCGCGGATCAGC
>NZ_JAKSYP010000220.1:0-8418 GCF_022829625.1 Methylobacterium sp. E-046
CCTCCTCAGCCGTCTCAGCGGCGATGCTCACCATCTGCCGTGTTGTACCCGAGTCCGAACCCGCGAAGCGGAGGACGAAGCTCAGGACATAGGCCTGCGTCGCCATCGTTACGTTTTCCGCTCTCGAAACCGGATCCCGGCTCCGCCCCCGTTCTCGGGGATGAACTCCAGGCCGGCGGCTTCGAAGGCTTCCACTAAGGCGCGGTTGTTCATCGTGGTCAGCCGAGCGCCTTCCTCCCGGCGCTCGAACGCCCCGATGGTCGATTTCGAGACGCCAGACGCCTCGGCTAGGTCGGCCTGTTCCCAGGCGAGGAACGAGCGCCCTGCGCGACAGAGGCGGGGAGACAGTGAAGCGACCACGGGTCCAACCTTTTTGAGCCGTCAGATTGTAGCTGAGGCACAAGGCTGTTGACAAGGTGCGTCCTTGCCATCTAGGTTGCGTCTCAGGCACAAGGTAGCCTCTGAGGCCGCAATGTCCCACCGCACCGTCTCCTGGACCCGCATCGACCGCGCCGGCCAGGACGCCCGCACCAAGATCCCGGCCGGCCTGCTCGGCGCCCGCGCCCTCGTTCAGCTCGGCGCCCGCACCCGCCCCCTCGTCGTCGCCGGCCGCTATGACCGCGCCGCCATCATGGCCGCCGCCTGCAAGGCTGCCACCGGCATTCAGGAGCGCTGCGGCGTCTCCCGCCGCGAGGCGCTGGCCTCCGCCCTCAAGGCCACTTGGCAGGTCGCCAAGGCCGCCCACCGGGCCGCCGCTCACTAACCCCCTGACCGCGCCGCGCTGTTCGGCGCCGAAACGGGACTCCCTTTCACCACCGACCCACCGCCACGAGCCCCACCAGGAGCACGAACGATGAAGCACGCCCGCATCCCCGATTTCTCGCAGGCCGTCCCGGTCCGCATCACTGTCAGCAGCAAACCGGTCCGCGTCCCGGTGGATCGCCGCTACCGCAACCTGCCCGACGAGACGCCGCCCGGCGCAATCGAGCCCTGGCAGGCCGTGGCCCCTGTCCGCCCCGACACCGCGCACAGCTGCTCCCCGCGCTTCCTCGACGTGGCCGGCGAGCTGCTGGCCGCTGTCGCCATCATCGGCGGCGGCATGGTCCTGACCGGCCTCGCCTCCCTGCTCTGATCCGCCGACGTGGCGGATCGCCCGTCGCGCTTTCGTCCCCTGATCCTATGATCCCTGGAGGCTTACCTATGCCCTCGCTCAACCCGTTCCGCCGTCAGCAGCCAGACCGCCCCTCACTTCGCGAGCGCGCCGCCGACCTGAAGGCCAGCCTCTCGCGTGCCGTCCAGCAGCCGGAGCCGCAGGCCGCAGCCGAAGCCGCAGCCGAGGCCGTCGATTGGGACAGCCCGCCACCCGGCTTCATGGCCTACCCGGAGCGGGAGCCGATGAGCTTCATCAACATCCCCGAGGGGCTGCGCTTGGAGCTGGAGCGCCTGCACGACATCGCGGATGATGAGTTCGAGCGCCGAGCCAAGGCCGCTGAGCAGCGCACCCGCGAGGCCCTGCGTACAGGCTTCGAGAACCGCCTACGCCGGCAACTGCGCCTTGATGAGATCCAGGCGGCGCTCTCCCCGGAACGGCCTGTCTCAGCGGGCACCGAAGCCGAGGGGACCATCTTCTACGAGGACGCCGCCGGCAACACGCGCCGCGCCCCGGTCGCCGAATGGATCAACTTCACGGCCATGCGCCTCTACACGGTGGCGCGCCAGGAGCTGAGTCGCCGGTTCACCGCCGAGTGCGGGAGTCTGGACGAGGCCGGGAACCGCACCTTGGACGCCAAGCTGCGGCGCGAGTTGCGGACTGACGCCCTGTTCGCGCTGGCCTTCCGATCACACAACGTGTTCGAGGCGGCCCAGATCAAGCGGCACGGCACGGATGAGGAGATCGCTGCCGCGAGGGCCGAGGGCAGCCCTGACCCGATCTTCGCTGCCATGCAGGCGGCTCACTACGCAAAGCTCGCGCACGATCAGTTCGAGGAGCGGATCAAAGGCACCGTTTCAAACCCCGCCGACCGTGAGGAAGAGCAGCGACTGATGGATGCCGACAGCCGCGCCCTGGCCGCCGTCTACGCGACGACGCCGACCTCACGCTACGGGCAGCTCGCGCTACTTCACTGGATCCGCGAGCAGATCAGCAACGCCGGTTGTTTCGACGGCGAGCCTGCTGACGGGCACGAGTCCGTCTGGGCTGACGGCTACCGTGCCTTAGAGGCGGCCCTGCTCGCGCCGCCGACAGACCGAGGCAATCTGGCTCGCAAGCAGGCCGATGAGGTCGACCTGTCCGGCTGCAGCATCCGGGTTCTCGCTCGTCTGTGCGAGAAGTTCACCGCCCCGGCCGACATGTGGTCCGACATGTCGTGTCTGCCCTTCGTGGAGGCGGATGAGGCCGCCGCCCGCGTCGTCGATGAGGAGTATGTTCGAGCCGGGCACGTTCGTGACCGCATCATCGGCCTCCTCCGCAATTATCGCCCGAAGGACGACGACGAGCGCGACGAGATCCTAGGCGCCCGCCTTCGGTACGAGATGGATTGCGAGGGCGCGATCCGGGACGCGGTTCTGCTCGCCGACCTCACTGCCGCGTGGAGAGCCTGATCGTGGGCGAGATCTTGACCTTCACTCCGCGTTTGAAACAGGCCGCCCCGGAGTTTCCGGGGCCGGTCTCCCCGATGGATCTGCGCGCCGAGATCGAGGCAGGCGCGCAGGCTGCCCTCGACATGGCGGATCGGTTCATCGCGATCCTCGACCGCCTCGACGGCGAAGCAGACCACGAAGACGGCGGAGACGCCGAGCCGTCCCTAGCCGCCCCCGAGAACGCCACCTGCAGCCAGGTCGTCTGGATGCGAGGCAACGATGCCGATCGCGAGATGGAGGCGCCCGAGGCCGTGCTGCCCGAGGTGCGGACCGAGGCCACCGTGATTGAGGTAGAGCCCCTGCGCTGGGGTGGACATGGGAATGTGGTTGCGGCAGCTGGTTCGCTGCTCATCGACCTGTTGGAACGGGCATGATGCAGGCGCTGCTAAGGGTCATTTTCGGCCTGTCCGCTTACGGAGCTAAATCAACGAGAAGCAGCCGAACCTCAGCCATTCGAGACCAATTTTCTCCGGATCCGAAAACAGTCTGGCAATAATTCGGCAGCCAGAAATATCAAACTTTCGGAATGTAGTTGAGTGTGCCGACGCGCTCAGTTGCCTGCCCCGTATCACTTGGATGGTTGACGCCGTCGACGACCGGCACTTCAGTAAAATTGAAGGGACTTATTCCATCCAAGCAGGCAACGTTGACGCCGAACAGGTTCGGGTTAGAACGACGCTGGTGGTGCGTATAAATTCCGCAACGCGAGCAAAAGAAATGCTGTGCTGTGCCGGTGTTGAAGCGGTAGCTCGTCAGCGCTCCTTCTCCTTTTATGAAGCGGATGCTTCCTAATTCCGCGGAGACGACAACTGCTCCTCGCATCCGGCAATAGGAGCAGGTGCAGCGGCGAATGGTGCTGAAACCTTCAACGAGCGTCGCTTCGAAAACAACATTGCCGCAGTGGCATCGGCCTCGTCGAAGGTTTAAGTGATCGACCCTTTTGCCCATAGCCCCCAATCCCTTTGTCGGCGTCAGAGCGCTAGCTCTATGGACCATGTCACGTCTATCAGACACTCGGAAAGCTAATTGCTTCGATTTTGTTGCCATCTAAATCGAATATGAAGGCACCGAAATAAGTCGTCACTGTCGCTCGGCGTAGGCCAGGTTGACCGGCATCGCGGCATCCGTGCGCAAGGGCTTCGTCGTGGAAGTTTCGTACAGCATCAACGTCGGGCGCCCGCAGACAGACATGTGCTCCGGTGTTTTCAGATAGCGGCGGCAACGTAGGGCGGTGATTGAGCCATAAATCAGGGTATTTTTTGCCAAAACCGACTGTATTCGTGCGGTCTACAAGGCGGTCAAGGCCTAGTGGCGCGAGAATGCACTCGTAAAGCGCTGCGCTTATTGCTAAATCACGGACTGCTATCGAAGCGTGATCTATCATGTTCTGCCAAAAAGATCATATTGATTGTCATAAGTTTGTATTAAGCGTAGATCAGCTTACAGCGCTGGATATTTATTAGTATGGCTGAAGAGCGGTCGCCTATATTCATCAATACGCATTGTGATGTCTGTCGAGATCTGGGCGCGTCGTCGGGTCTCGGACGTGCATTTACAGCAATGATCTTACAACAAGATGGGTGCCGAGTGTGAGGAGCCCCAAGAAGAAACAGCGTCGGAAGATCACCTCGCTCACACGGCTGCGCACCCAGCCGCCCAGGATCATTCCAACGAGGGCTGGAACGAGCGCGGCGACCGATGTGCCGAGAGCCATACCGTGCAACGTGCCCGCCTCTGTCAGCGCTGCGGCGAGTGCCAGTGTCGAAACAGTGAATGACAGGCCAAGAGCCTGGATCAGGTCTTCCTTGGCGAGGCCGAGCGCACCGAGATAGGGCACCGCGGGGATCACGAACACGCCGGTCGCTCCCGTAACGAGGCCCGTGGCTGCACCGACCAGTGGCCCGAGCCAGCGCTCCGAGGCGTCCGGCACCGAAAAGCGTACCGCGGTCAGGCCCAGCCCGGCATAGGTGATCAGCGCGATGCCGAGGCTGATACTAGCCCATCCCGCGCCGCCGGCGCGCACGAACCCGGTTCCCGCGAGCGTCCCGACGACGATCCCGGTCATCATCGGCCAGAGGCGTATGGCGATCGTCCCGAACCGCGGGCCCGCCAACAACTGCCAGACGTTCGTTACTAGGGAGGGGACGATCAGCAGCGAGGCGGCCTGCGCAGGCGCGAGGACCAGCGTCAGCAAGCCCATCGCGACCGTCGGCAGGCCAAGCCCGACCACTCCCTTGACGAAGCCCGCTAGGAGGAACGTCAGCGCCGCGACGAACAGCAGATCGGTCTCGAACGGAGGCATCATCTCTGTCAGCCTCGTCAGACCTGGATCACGTAACCGAGGTCGACATCGCAGGCGGCTTGGCCGCCGCGCAGGCCGACGTCCTCAGGGGCGACCTCGACGAGCACGATCTTCACGTCCTCAGGCGCCACATCGTGCGCAGCGAGAGCTTCGACGAGCGCCCGGTAGAGATTGCGCTTGGCTTCCAGGGACCGTCCTCGGAACAGGCAGATCTCGATCCGCGTGAAGCGGTCGCCGACATTTCTCGGCCTGAGGAACGTGTCGACGGGGTGTTCGACCAGACGTGCCACCGGTTCGTCTTCGGGCGTACCGAAGCTCCCCGCGACAGTACGGTGGACCGTCTGAAGGAATTGCTCGCGCCGCTCGCCAAGCCAGGATCCCGCGACTTCGACCATGATGTCCGGCACGGTGAGTTTACCCTTCTTGTACCCGTGATCAGTCGTGCCGCAGCATGTCCTGGATCACCTCATCGACTTTACCCCCCGGAACTGGCGACTGCACCGCTCCGACCGCGACCGTGCTGCAAGCGACCTGCGGGCGGTGCAGCTGCGACGGCGCCGCGAGCGCGATCAGGCAGACGGCGACCATCGCAGCCAAACGGATGGCGACGAGAGCGAGGAAGTGCTCGGATGTGGTGACTGCAGAATGGGAAGCCATGCCTGAAGCCTGTGGGCGTTCGGGCCTCGCCACAATGCGGAAGCATGCCCAGGCAGACTTCGGCTCAGCCGAAGGGGCTTGCGTTCTCGCGAGAGCGGGCGACGATACTCCGATGCGCTTCGACCTAACCGATCTTCGCCTCTTCTTGCACGTCGTCGATGTCGGGAGCATCACCCACGGCGCGGAACGGGCCGGGATGGCGCTGGCTTCGGCGAGCGAGCGCATCCGGGACATGGAGCTGGCAGGCGGCGTATCCCTGCTGGTGCGCAACCCGCGCGGGGTGCAACTGACGCCGGCGGGGCGGGCCGTAGCCCATCACGCCCGCGTCGTGGTCGGCCAGCTTGAGCGGATGCGTGGCGAGTTGCGGCAGTATGCCGGCGGGCTCCGCGGCCATGTGCGCGTGCTGGCCAACACGGCAGCCTTAACCGAGTTTCTACCTGACGCTTTGGCCGACTTCCTAGCCATTCATCCGTCCATCGACGTCGATTTGGAAGAGCGGCCGAGCCGGGAGATCGTCGCGGCTATCGCCGGCAGTCTCGCTGACATCGGCATCGTCGCCGACACTGTCGATCTCGCGGCGTTGGAAACGCGGCCGTTCCGCACCGATCAGCTCGTCCTCGTCGTATCGGAAGCGCATGCCTTGGTTCAGCGCGGCAACATCGCCTTCCGGGAAATTTTAGACGAGCCTTTTGTCGGCTTGGCGCACGGCAATGCGCTGCAGATCCACCTCGCTGGCCACGCGGCGCTGGCAGGCCATCACCTCAAACTGCGCGTGCGGGTCGACGGTTTCGATGCGGCCTGCCGGGTCGTCGCGCGGGGGATCGGCGTAGCGGTCATTTCCGAGGCGGCCGCGCGCCGTGCCGCGGCTCGGCTGCCGATCCGCTGGATGCCCCTCACCGACGCCTGGGCGCTGCGACACCTGATGCTGTGTACACGCAGCCTAGCAGCCTTGCCTGCACACGCCCGACAGATGGCCGCGCATCTTTCGGCTGACGCGTTCTGACCCGTTGTTCCGTGGCCGCGACAAGGATGGATCGAAGTTCGCGCGATTGCACGGGACGTCCGCATTCGGGTGAAAGGTCAGGGCCGCTTGGCGCCCCGTGCCGAAGTTACCGGGTCTGACGAACGGCCGCTTTGGAGAAGCGCAGGCGGAGGTCTGGATGGCTGCGTTGGGTCGATTACGGAATGGCCGTTCAGGGTGGTTTTGTGACGGTCCGCTTCCGGGGCGCAGGTCCATAGGAGCGGACATCGGCTCGTGCCCGCTCACGACCTTTTGCAGAAGCCAGCAGCGCCGGCGTGCGGGCTGCTCGGAAAGACAGTGACCTACGACCGGGACGCGTGGAAAGCGGACAACCTATCTCAGCAGTAAAAGCCACGTGCAAGAGCGCCTATACGGACATAAGTGTACAGGTCAGAATGCCCTTTTCTTAAACAGTTACCGCTGTTGAGAGGAAGAATGAGTAACGGAAAAACTATTGCTGTACATAGCTCAATACAACGCAAATTTTTAATTAACCGCGAAGCCGGTCGCAAACTGTTCCGAAAAATCCTCTTGTACGGACCTTTTTTTGGATATGTTTGCTTCGTTCTAGGATCTATAAGCGCGAGATACCGAGTGCGGATCCAATTCCCTGAAAAATTAGATATTTCATTCCAAAATATCATGATCGAAATCATAGTATATCTGTTCTATCTCCCATTTTCCTACATCTTCGGTATCATACCCGCAGCAACATTTGCTTGGTTATACATGCGCCTCACCCGAGGGCTGCACATATACCAATTCATTGCGCGACTGATAATCGCTCCGCTAGTCGGTCTCGCGACTATGTTGCTGTTCGTTGCGCCCTTCTTGCTCATTACACGCGGCGCAACAGGTTTTTATTTTCATGTAATGATAATTTTGAGTTGGGGCGTGGCCGCTGCCTTCATGACCGTGCTGCTGTTTGATCGTCGCTATACCGGCTGAATAGTGAAGATGTTTGTTGCCACAGGCCGCTTCGCCCGTTGCGGATGCCCGCAATGAATTGGATTTCGCCTATCCCATTCGGGGCGAAGGACTACGGACCGCTTCCCGCCCCGAACCGAAGTTGCTGGACAGCCGACAAACGACCGCTTTGTGGAAGTGCCAACTGCGGTCCGATCGACCGGGTTGGGTCGCAAGCAGCCGGCGCGCAGCTCCTAGCCCTCGCCCGGTGCTGCCTCGCCACACACGCCGAGATCGGCACATTGCTGGGCGTCTCAGAGCCGTCCCACGTCGCGGAGGTGAAGGCGGCCCTGCAGCCGGTCAGCGAGATCAGGAAGCCCGGAGGAGCCGTTCCGCTTCCTCCTCCGGCTCGACCTTCGGGCGGTTGAGCCGAACCCGCATAAGCTTGCCCCTCGTGAAGTTGACCGTCGTCCTGGCCGGCACCGCGACGTGGGCACCCGACCGCGGGTTGCGGCCGTCGCGGGCCTTCGTCTGCTTCGTGGAGAAGGCCCCAAACCCGCGCAGCTCCACCCGGTGGCCGTTCACTAGCGCGTCGGTGATCCGGTCTAAGATGGCATCGACCACTGCCTCGACATCCCTCGCGTAGAGGTGCGGGTTCTGCGCCGCGACGCGTGCGACAAGCTCGGATCGGATCATGCCGGGTAGGTGCAGGGACCGGACCGCGAGGAGCGAGTGCGTGGTCGCACCGTTCCTACTTCCCTCTTGCGCCGTCTACCTTGCCCTCGGTGGCATCAGCACCGGCGCCGGTCTTGAAGAAGTCCTCGACCGGCCTGCCAAGGGCTTCGCTGAGGCGCCTCAACGTCCGCAGCTTGCGCTCGCGCTCGCGTGCCTG
>NZ_JAKSYP010000221.1:0-754 GCF_022829625.1 Methylobacterium sp. E-046
TGACCCGCGGCGACCCAGCAGCCGACGCCGCGGTGGCGTGAGCATGTGCCCTGGCGATGCTGGCTGAAGCTCCAGTCACCGTCCCGACAACGGGCCGTACCCTCCGCTGGCTTGGTGCAGCTCGACCCCTGAGGCTGCTCCGTGCGCGGGACCTCGCAGCCATCTCGGTTCGTGTAGGTGCCGTGCTTCAGCTCCTCCGGACCAAAGAGCGTGCACTAGCCACGTGATGCGCCCTCGATAGGCCGTGGTTTGCGTAGCCGTCTGGCAGCGGCGAACGATATCTATGTAGGACCGGTCGGACTTCCCCTCCCCGCCCCGCTCCCACCCCCCCGCGGCGCCCCGCCCCCCGACGCGGGGGGGGGGTGAGCAGGGGCCGGGGCGATGCGGGCTGAAGCTCCCGTCCCCGCCCCGACAGGGAGCCGTGGCTTCCGCTGGTTGGGTGCAGCCCGCCCCCTGAGGCTGCCCCGGGCGCGGGCCCCCGCGGCAATTTGGTTCGTTGTAGGTCCCGTGCTTCACCCCCCCCGGCGAAAAGATTTGGCTGACCCCGCGCGAAGAAGCCTCGCCCGAAAGCCCAAGCACGGCGACGATCGCGACAAGGGCGAGCAGGGGCGGCAGGGCGGCCCGGATCAAGATGCATCCTCCAGTCGAGGGGCGCAGCGTAATCGAGCTTAACGGTAGAGCGAGTCCTGGTCGCTGGAACCCGATCTTAAGCCTACCGGCACATCCTGCCGGCAGCACGTCTTGGATCGGTGGC
>NZ_JAKSYP010000224.1:0-4685 GCF_022829625.1 Methylobacterium sp. E-046
CGCCCATACCCGGCTGCGCTTCGACTATCAGCAGGCCGACGCCACGCGCACCGCTTTCGACGGCTACACGCAGCGCGTGGGGGTGTGCCGGGACTTCGCCCATCTGGCGATCACCCTGTGCCGGTGCATGAACATCCCGGCGCGCTACGCCACCGGCTACCTCGGCGACATCGGCGTCCCGAAGGATCCGGCGCCGATGGACTTCTCCGCGTGGTTCGAGGTCTATCTTCACGGGCCGGAGGGGCCGCGCTGGTACACGTTCGACGCCCGGCACAACCGCCCGCGCATCGGCCGCATCGTCATGGCCCGCGGTCGCGACGCCACCGACTGCGCGCTCACGACGAGCTTCGGAACCGCCCAGCTCATCCAGTTCGATGTTCACACCGACGCGGTGCACGACACGCAGGATGCTCTCGCCCAGGCGGCCTGAACCGAGTGGCCTTGTGCCGACAAGCCGGCGCGAAGTCCGCGCTGGCCACGCGGCGGCGCGTGAGCCGCGAGGCCCCACGCCGAACCCATTCGGGCGCGGCTCGGAATGCTAAGCGATCTTGGCCGCCTCATGGATGGCCGGGGCGTCGTTGTCCTGGTGCAGGAAGGTGGGGTCGAACTCGGCCACGGTCACCAGCTCATCCCAATCCTCGATCGTCAGGACGCCGCCCGTCAGAGTGACCAGCTTCCGCTGACGGAGCGTGCGCAGCACCCGGTTGAGGTGGACGCTGGTGAGGCCGAGGGCGTCGGCCAGTTCCGATTGCTTCGGCGCCAGCGGACAGCTCGGCCCGGTCGCTAGGCCCACGACCCGTTGCCGGAGATACAATTCGCAGAACACGTGCGCGACACGGCCGAGGGCCTGCCGCCGGCCCAGGCTGGTGATCCGCTCCCGGTAATGCGCGGCGTCGATCAGGGTGTCGCGCCACAGGGCGTCCGCGAGGTCGGGATGGCGCCGGAGGACCGGCCGGAGCTCGTCGTGCGGGATGAATGCGATGACGCAGGCCGTCAGGGTGGCGAGGTTGTGATCCATCCGGTGCAGGTGCAGGCTCTGCAGGTCCGGCATGTCCCCCGCGACGTAGAACGACAGGATCTGTCGGTCACCGTCGGAGAGGGCGGCGTAGCGGGAGACCCAGCCCTGCAGCACGAGACAGCAGTGCGACGGCCTGTCGCCGAACCGGGCGATGTCGTGGCGGGCGGGCAAACTCCGGACCGTGTGCGGCAGGCTGAGGAGCGCGCTGCGCTCGGCCTCGCCGAGACGCGTGATGCTGTCGAGCTTCCGCGTCAGCATCTCCATCGGCATGGTGTGGGCGGTCGGCATCGGACGTCAGGCCTCGATCCACGCGCCGGGTACCGGTCCGGGAGTGTGGCTGCCATCCGGGCAGGAGCCGAATTCGAAGCGCGGCACGTTCTCTTCCCCCAACCCGTCGCCGGACCCCCGCGCCAGCGAGCCGCCCCCGGACCGAGACGGTCTTCGCGGGGGCACTGAGCGGATCCGGGACATGCTCCGTCAGGCTGGCGGACCTATCGCGTCCGTTCGATCCCCTGCAAGACTGGCACGTGGCCGCGGCGCAGTCACGCGGTCCCGCACCGAAAAACCCTTTCGGTTGAAGTCGCAGGGCCGTTGCTGTATGGCACGCGGGTCTTTCCGGACCCGCTCGCGCGCGCTCGTCATCTGGCGCGGCCGCCGAGCCGCCGGCTGGACCGCCCTCGTCATCCGTATCGACGCGTCGGCAAGCCGGATCCTGCGGGACCGGTCGCCTCTCCCGGGAGATCCAAGGGAGCGGCCGCGGCGAGCGGGGGTGCGTGCAACGCGAGCCGCCGACGCAACGGGCCTCCGCCGGAGGCCGTTCAGGAGACAGAATGACCGCTGGTACCGCTCTGGGGCGCAGCCCGAGCCGCGACGATTTCGCCGCCCTCCTCGAGGAGAGCTTCCTCGAACACGAGATCACCGAAGGTTCCGTCGTCAAGGGTCGCGTCGTCGCGATCGAGAAGGACGTGGCCGTCATCGACATCGGCGCCAAGACGGAAGGCCGTGTCGCGCTGAAGGAATTCACCGGCCCCGGCCGGGAAGGCGAGCTGAAGGTCGGCGACGAGGTCGAGGTCTACGTCGACCGGATCGAGAACGCCCTCGGCGAAGCCGTCATCTCGCGCGACAAGGCGCGCCGCGAGGAGAGCTGGGTCAAGCTCGAGAAGTCGTTCGAAAACAACGACCGCGTCACCGGCACGATCTTCAACCAGGTCAAGGGCGGCTACACCGTCGACCTCGACGGCGCCGTGGCGTTCCTGCCGCGCTCGCAGGTCGACATCCGTCCGGTCCGCGACGTCACCCCGCTGCTGGGCACCCCGCAGCCGTTCCAGATCCTCAAGATGGATCGCCGCCGCGGCAACATCGTCGTGTCGCGCCGGACCGTGCTTGAGGAGAGCCGCGCCGAGCAGCGCTCGGAGCTGGTGGCCAACCTCGAGGAAGGTCAGGTCATCGACGGCGTCGTCAAGAACATCACCGAGTACGGCGCCTTCGTCGATCTCGGCGGCATCGACGGCCTGCTGCACGTCACCGACATGGCGTGGCGCCGCGTGAACCATCCGTCCGAGGTCGTGACCATCGGCCAGACGGTCAAGGTCAAGATCATCAAGATCAACCACGAGACGCACCGCATCTCGCTCGGCATCAAGCAGCTGCTCGCCGATCCGTGGGAGGGCATCGCCGCCCGCTACCCGGAGGGCGCCAAGCTCAAGGGCCGCGTGACCAACATCACCGACTACGGCGCCTTCGTGGAGCTGGAGCCGGGGATCGAGGGCCTGATCCACGTCTCCGAGATGAGCTGGACCAAGAAGAACGTCCACCCGGGCAAGATCGTCTCCACCTCTCAGGAGGTTGAGGTTCAGATCCTTGAGGTCGATCCCGTCAAGCGCCGCATCTCGCTGGGCCTCAAGCAGACCCTGCAGAACCCCTGGGAGGGCTTCGCCGAGAAGCACCCGGTCGGTTCCGAGGTCGAGGGCGAGGTCAAGAACAAGACCGAGTTCGGCCTGTTCATCGGCCTCGAGGGCGACGTCGACGGCATGGTCCACCTGTCGGATCTCGACTGGAACCGTCCCGGCGAGCAGGTCATCGAGGAGTTCAAGAAGGGCGACATGGTCCGCGCCCAGGTTCTCGACGTCGACGTCGAGAAGGAGCGGATCTCGCTGGGCGTGAAGCAGCTCGGCGGTGACCCCTTCGCCGAGGCCGGCGAGATCAAGAAGGGCCAGATCGTCACCTGCGAGGTCATCGAGGTGAAGGATGCCGGCGTCGAGGCGAAGATCGTCGACACCGACATGCAGACCTTCATCCGCCGGGCCGAGCTGGCCCGCGACCGCGGCGACCAGCGCCCCGAGCGCTTCGCCGCCGGCGAGAAGTTCGACGCCCGCGTCGTTCAGTTCGACCGGAAGGCCCGCCGCGTGCAGGTCTCGATCAAGGCCCTCGAAATGGCCGAGGAGAAGGAGGCGATGGCTCAGTTCGGTTCCGCCGATTCCGGCGCCTCCCTCGGCGACATCCTGGGTGCCGCCTTCAACAAGAAGCGCTCCGACGACGAGTAAGACACCGCCCTCCGCCGCCGGGCCTGTCCGGGCGGCGGAGCCGAGGGTTTGAGACCCGCGCCGGACCGACGTCTGGCGCGGGTTCTTTTTTGCGATCGGCAATCCCAGGTTGCCAACGGGGCACCTCCGGGCGCGTCGACCGGTCCCGGCGCGACAGCGACAGGCCGCCCGGTCATTTTCTTCGCCCGCCCCATATCCACGCCCGCGGTAAATGCTCTAGAACACCGGCCTTGCACGGTTCGGACCGAGCGAGCCGAAGGAAACCAAAGACTTGCCGCACGCGGGACGTTGCTCCCGCACCCCGTCGAGGGGCCGGCAGGGGGCTTCAGGGGAAGGCACAGCATGGCAGCCGACGCCGAACTGCTGATCGACCGGCGGCGCCTGCGCCGCAGGTTGTCTCTCTGGCGCGTGCTCGGCGTCGGCGGCCTGATCGTTGCGGTCGGCGCCCTCGGTTACCGGGTCCAGACCGGCGCGGAAGGTGGCTTCGCCGTGCGGCCGCAGATCGCCCGAATCTCGGTCTCGGGCTTCATCGCCGGGAGCGAAGCGACCGCCAAGCTGATGAAGCGGGTCGGCGACGCCGATGCCGTGAAGGGCGTGGTCGTCTCGATCAACTCGCCCGGCGGTACCACCACGGGCTCGGAGGAGATCTTCCGCAACCTGCGGGCGCTCGCCGCCAAGAAGCCGATCGTCGCCTTTGTGGACGGCACAGCAGCGTCCGGTGCCTACATCACCGCCATCGCGGCCGACCATATCGTGGCGCGGGAGACGAGCCTCGTCGGTTCGATCGGGGTGCTGTTCCAATACCCGGATGTCTCGGGTCTTCTCGACAAGGTCGGGGTGAAGGTGGAGTCGGTGAAGTCGTCGCCGCTCAAGGCAGAGCCGTCGGGCTTCACTCCGACGTCGCCGGAGGCGCGCGCCGCCCTGGCATCCGTCGTCGGCGACACCTTTGCGTGGTTCAAGGACCTCGTGGCCGAGCGCCGTGGCATGGATCCGGGTCAGCTCAACACCGTCGCGGACGGCCGGGTCTTCAGCGGTCGCCAGAGCGTGCCGCTGAAGCTGGTGGACGAACTCGGCAGCGAACGCCAAGCGGTGGCGTGGCTGGAGAGCGCCCGCGGCGTTCCGAA
>NZ_JAKSYP010000227.1:0-1044 GCF_022829625.1 Methylobacterium sp. E-046
AGAAGTCGCGCTGAACGCGGACGCGGATCTGGGAGACGCCGTCCGAGGTCGTGGTGCGGACGAGGCCACCGGCGTTGATCGCGGCGACGCGCGAGTAGGCGGTCGGATCCTTGTCGATGTCGATGACGCGGCCGTTCTTCACGCCGACCTGCGTGTAGAAGCCTTCGAGGCCGATATCCAGATCCTTGACGGGCGACCAGATCACGTTCGCGCCAGCGACGAACTGGTAGGTGTCGCGGAGCGCCTGGCTGAGGTTGTAGAACCGGGTGCCGGGCGCGCCGATACCGTTGCTGCCGAACGAGTTCGCCGGGTTGACGATGTTGAAGAGTTGGCCCTGGGCCAGCCGCGAGCCGCTGGCGAAGTTCTGCTCGCCGTAGGAGCCGAAGAAGGCCGAGCGCCACTCCGGCGACCAGTAGTGCAGGTAAGCCGCCGACACCGTGACGTTGTCGTTCTTCTGAATCTGGCCCGTGAACGGGTTGATCTGCGCGTCGTTGAAGTACTGCGAGAACTTCTGGCCCTGAATGGTCGCGGCCGTCTGAGCGTAGGTTCCCGAGTACGAGGAGTAGCCCGAGTAGATCTGCGCACCGTTCGCGTAGGCGGCCTGGACGTACAGCGCGTCGCCCGGAGCGATGAACGGCGCGTTGACCTTGATGCCGCCCTGCACGGCGAAGCCGTAGGCCGTGTTGGCGTGCGGGATGCTCACGTTCGAGCCGCCCGTGGTCGCCGTTGCGGCGGTGCCGAGGCCGCCACCCGGGATGAAGCCGAGGGTGTTCTGGATGTCGTTGACGCTCAGCACGTGGACGGCAGCCGAGAACTGAGCCGAACACCAGGCCTCACCGAGGCGGAGCACGCGGCCGCCGTCGGGAATCGCGCCCTTCTCGATTCCGTCGACGAAGTTGAAGCGCGACGAGGCGCCGGAGGCGTTGAACCCGGCGTCCACTGGGAACGGCGAGTTGCTGCGGCCGATGTTCTTCATGGCCGTGTTTCCCGTCACATTTGCGGCTTCGACGATCGGGGACAGCAGGCGTGTTCGGCGGAACACTT
>NZ_JAKSYP010000013.1:0-1127 GCF_022829625.1 Methylobacterium sp. E-046
TTGACTCCCGGCGGGAGCTGTGGCTGATGGGGAATTGCATCTGGCCCCACCAGGCCACTTCGATTTCGCGGGCTCTCTGTTTGGCGACAGGGGGCCCGTAGTCGTTTCAGGGTCTCAGATCCGCGGCAGTGTCTCTCCTGAGGGTGGCCGCGACTCGCTAGGGCGGGTGCAGCCGGAACGGTCCATGTCGGCTGGGCGGCACGGCTAAGTCAACGTTCGCCTTCAGCCGTCGACATCGCCCGACCCTGCCGTATGGTGCCGCTGCGAGCGAACGGTGGTGGTGCCGGATCGCTCCACCATTGCGATCGGACTGCGCATGCGCCTCTCGACTCTACTGGTCAGCTTGTGTCTTGGAACCGCGTTGCCGGGTGCGGTGCTGGCCCAATCAGCCCCGAACCCCGCCGCAGCACCGGATCCCGCCCTCCTGAAGGTTGCACGCGAGACGGTGGCTCAGATGCAGGGCGACCGCACGGCCACGCTCAGCTCGATGGCCGCGCCGATGGTCGGCATGATGCAGCAGATCGGCATCAAGGAGCCCGACAAGGCGCAGGTGCTGGTGCAGGAGGTCGTTCTGCCGACCCTAACCGCGCACTACGACGAGCTGCTCGACATACAGGCCCGCGGCTTCGCCACGGTGCTCGGAAAGGACGACCTACAGGCAATCGCCGCCTTCTACGCAACCCCCGCCGGCAAGCACCTCGCGGCAGCCCAGCCGCAGCTAGCTCAGGCTCAGCTGACGGGCATGCAGCAGTGGATGCAGGCGGTGATGCCCGAGATGCAGGGCAAGATCGTTAAGGCGGTTCAAGCGCACGGCTGGGCGCCGGGCGGTCAGGCGAAGCCACGCTGAGCGCCTGACATTCCAGCTTCGTCCGCCCCTCCGAGAGCAAGCTCAGTGCAGCTTCGGATCGCGCGATGGCCTTGCCGCCGTGACCGCCTGCCCGTCCGGCAGTGACGCCGCGATCTGGCTGCCGAGTTCGAACAGCAGCGCCTGCAGCAACGGACGAAGCCGGGCGGCGCTGTCGTCGTCGAGCTGATGCATGTGCTCCCAGAGCTTGAGGGCACCCTCGGCCATGTGATCTATGGCTGAGCCCGCTGCATCGCGCACCGCTAGGTAGCGTGACGGTCCA
>NZ_JAKSYP010000251.1:0-87098 GCF_022829625.1 Methylobacterium sp. E-046
TTTGCGACCGTCTCCACGACCAACATCCCGCGCAAGCCTCCCGTTCGAGCCGGAAGGCAGTGTGGATGACTTGTCCTGGGGGTCCCGTTTGGACGCCGATCACCCCGAAAACGGGGTCCTTATTCCACGCCTAATCACATCGAGGAGGCCAAGGGCGTCTACGCGTTGGCGCCGAAACGGTGTCCGGACTGCCATGGTGCGGTGATGTTGTACGGCATGCTCACGACTGGAGTGCGTCAGTCCTTCGCGCATCGGGCAGCCCATACGGGCTGCCCGCGCGATCCGAAGCGCTACTCTGGCGCACCCTCGCTCCATCCGACGGCGCTGACGTAGGCAGAGGGCCGATCACGCTAGGGCGCTCCTCTTCCATTCCGCTTCGAAGGTGTCCTGCTTTTCGCGTAGAATACTCTTTTGAAAGTCGCGCTTAATATTTCGCGTAAGCCCTCTTACCCAATCTGCGTCTTTTAGCGCCCTTCTATAATCAAACTCCGGACCAAAATCGCCGCTTTCAATGTTGATATCAATTATTATATTCCCTATAAAACCGCTGATGACTTTGCGAAATCTGTGGCGCTGGACGGCGTTCCGCATGTACTCAGGCGCGTTTGCCAAAATCTCCTCAAAAGTTTTGTCGTCAGAAAACAATTCCCTCAAGATATACATTATCATATACTTTGTAAGACTGTACTTCGCAAGCAACTGCTCTTTGAGTTTTGGTAATTGTTCCACAATCTCCTCGTCAACAACCCGGAGCAGAACTATCCTGTCTGCACTTACCTCTGGACGCGCAAACAGCGCAGTGTGCTTGTCTTCGAATACCTCGTACTTCCGAAAAGTACCCCAAGGCTCCCTATAATCGAACGCCATCAGGTAGAGACCGGCCTCTTCGTTAGAGATCGGCTCGCCTTGGCCACCGGTCTCGCCGCGCTTAATCTCGTAGCTATACAAACCCTTATAGTGCTGAACGAATTCAGTACGAAGTCTTATTTGAGTTTGACTGTTTGATTTAAAATCACGAGACCGAACGCCATTCTGATTATTAGAAAATTCTGTAATCATTTTAGCTTCTTCAGAGGCCGGATCCATCTGGATGAATTTAGTCAATAGCTTCAGATCATCCGTTACCACGTCTCGATGCCCATGGAGAGAAGTTATGCTTTGACACCCATTGACAACATAATAATCCGAGACCTTAATTTTATCATCAGCAACGTCGATGCGTTTCGCAATCACCGTCACTCCGTTGTGAAAGAGCGGGAAAATCTTATGAAGGTGCTGATCGTTGATGCTCTTGACCAGATCTCTGTTCACACTGGTCCGACCCAGCGGCCCACGAACGTTATATGCAAAAAGTGACTGATCTTCTATGCCATCAAGCTGTACTAATTCACGGGCTTTAATGGGCGCTATAACGGCCTTCCGATCACCGTCCACGATATGTTCAGCATACCTGATGCCAAATATATCAAAGATTGCGGGCTTTTGTTGTGGCAGATCCCTCTCATCAGAGATGTAATTGCCAATCAATTTCGATTTGCCGACAAACGAAATTCTATCACCGTGGTGCTGCAAGAATGCTGCGCCATTGTTATCAATATCAATGTTTGTAACGAATTCGCCCTGGATTTGGTGGGAGTCCAATTTTGTGAGCAAGCCGCTATGCCGTATAAGATTTGCCACTTGAGCATTTCCGGCAGTGTTCATTAGGTGTGTAGCAGCCTCTACTGACGAAAACTGCTCGAGCGTACCTAGAAAATCCCGCAGCGCTGCGTCGCCCACTGCGGTATTTGTCTTGTGTGATATCTTTGACTGAAAAATTGTAATGGTCAAATCGTTATCATTGATGAATATGCCGTCAACGCCTTTATCACCGCTTTGATCGCAAACGGCATCGACCGCGTCGACAGGATCAAGACGGTAATATTGTTCAAGATACCAAATCAGAAACGCTGCACTTTCCGAGCGTTTCGGATCTATATGTTCTTGGAAATTTCTGAGAAGCTGCGGATAGTCAACGTCGATCGCCATACCTGACCCATGACTTGCGCGCTTTGAACAACCCAATCTGCTCAATGGGTAATGCACCCGTTGCCGCACGAATTCTAAGCGAGAAAATTCGAGGTTTTTCGGTAGACCAGGCATGGCGATGACGCTCTACAGCGAACGTGCGTCCGCTGATATAGCGCCGGCGTACGATCATACTTATCACTGTGCTTCTTCCCCATCCCGCGCCCTCACCACCCGCAGCCCTGCCTCCACGATCCCCCGCAGATGCGTGAACGCATTCACTCCGAACGGCACACTGACACGCTGTCCTTCCACGGTGGTCACGATCAGGACGGCGAGGTCAGCCTCGGACGCAATGTCAGGGCGGAAGATTGCGGACTCGGTCATGGCTTCTTCACGAGCGCGTCTGCTGCTAGCGTTCCGCGCGGTCCCAACTGTCGGTAGGTCTCCTCACACCACGCGCTTTGTCCGACCCGCGAATAAGCAGAGGTGGTCGAGGTGGTGTTGTCCCGCATCTTGTCCGCGATCGTCCCATCGTCGGCGTCGGAGATGTGCGCCTTCGTGCGAATGAGGGCGAGCTGCGATGTGTTCGCTCGAAAGCCAGGACAGGCCTGCTCCGCGAAGGTGATGGCGGATAGCACCCGGGCGTAGACGTTCACCTGTTCGGCATGGCTCTGCGCGAGCGCGGTGCTGGTAGCGCAGAGACTAAGAAACGCCACCGCAAGACAGTGCGCAACGCAACCACCGCCTCCGCGGGCTGCTTGCGTGCCCGGAGCCGCCGGGCCGGTCACTTGCGGTCCCCGCCTGGCAGCGGCGGCTTGCCGTCCGCACCTTCGACAGCACCGACGCCCGGCGAGACGTCCACGGTGTCCTTCGTGTCAGGCCTCTTCGCCCCCGATGCTTGTGGCGCGCTCTCGGCGTTCTTCGCCTTGTCACCGGCCATACTGGAGGTGTCGTTGGTGGCCGGGGGCTTGTCGGGGTTGGCCTTCGGCTCCTGAGCCATGGCGCCGCCGACACCAGCCGCGGCAAGAAGGATCGCGAGGGCGGCCGTAAAATAGCGGATCATCGTGTTTCCTCCGGTTTATTGTTGTGGGCGCCCAGGACGGGTCGACGCCGCGTTACTGAACAGCCTCCCCGTCTCCCGCCTGCAGCATTCGGAGCGCTTCCGTGAGCAGCTCGCGCAGGTCCGACATCGCCTGGTGTCGGATCGGCACGCCAACCCGCTGGCCGAGCTCATTGTTGAACACGAGGACGGCGATCTCCCGGCCCAACATGAGGTTCGGTTTGTCCGCGCAAAGCGGGAGGAGGAAGTCGCCCTCGCGCTCCGGCAAAGCGTCTTCGGCTTGATCGAGGCGGAAGGCGGCGGGCTCGGTCATCGACGCGGCACTTTCGGCGTCGGGCGATAAGCGCCGAGCACGATGGCTACGATCTCGACGCTGAGCCCCTTCTCAAGATTGTAACTGAAGACGCGGTGCGGAACGTGGATCGGCTCGTCCCAACGCGGGTCGTCGCTGTAGGCGCGCAGCTCGACAAACTGGTTCTCGCCCTCGTGGTAGGCCTTCGCGGTACGCTCGCGCAGCTGACCGCCATCTCGGATCTTCTCCACGATGACAAGCTCACCATTTGCGGGAAGGCGACCGCTTAGGCCGATGTCGAGGCAGTGGAGCGTGTCACCGTCGGTGGCGTATTTGTTGAGCGATGTCCCTCGCACAACGAGACCGTACTGCGCCTCGAGACGCCATCGCGGGTCCGGCGTGATTGGCGCCGGCTCATATCGCGACTCGTCAATGTGCTGTTCGACTTCAAGCCACCGGCCGGCAGCCACCTCTCCGAGTACAGGCATCAGCTGTCCGGCACGTTGCGCCGTCTCTTCCATAGCTCGCTGAAGACTATCATCGGCCCGAGCGTGACCATTCGTCTCGAGGCTTTCGGGGCCCTGGGCGCTAACCAGCCAGTCAACGGTCGTACCCAAGACAGCGGCGAGCTTATGCAGGTTCTCCGACCGCGGCGACTGCGACTTCCCGTTGAGGATATTTAGGGCAAACGCGCTGCTGAGCCCCGCATCGAGAGACGCTTTGCGAGCGCTCATTCCGAGGGCATCGAGGCGCTGCTGCACGCGCTGAGATAAGCTGGCCTGGGTCACGCGGTATTTTAACCGCATGGAACGGCGACGCGGAGCTGTATATTTACCGTTGACTCGTGCGGTAAACATACAGCATCGTCCGACTCGACATGACGCTTCTCGACGCCCTGCTGGCTGTCTCTGCAAGGTTCTGCGAAGCGCGCGGCATCAGCGCCGCGCGAACCTCAACTCTCGTCTTCGGCGACGGGAAGGTCCTGACACGGCTCGCCGATGGTCGCGATCTCACCACCCGCCGCCTTGAGCTGGCGATGCAGTGGTTCTCTGACCATTGGCCCGAAGAGAAAGCCAAGTGGCCAGATCCGGTCCCTCGGCCGCCGAAGTCCACCGCTCCCGCCGTCCCTACCGAGGGAGCGGCCGCCTGATGCGCTCCGACCGGAACTCCAACGAACTCGACGCTACGACGCCTCACCCGAGCCTGGCTGTGGCCAAGCACGGAAGAACGGCGCCGGCGGCTCGGCTGCGCGCGCTGCTGGATCTGCCGCTCCATCTGACTTCGCCAGGAGGGCTGTGATCCGATGCAGCTCCTCCTTCGCCAGTGGGATGGCCTCCTCAACGGACTGGCTGCGGACCCGGACCGCGATCTCGCAGTACGCGTCCAGGCTCTCCCACCAGAGGCCGAACCGGATCTTCGCACCGACATCGGGCGCACGGACTTCAACCATCTCAGCAGAGAGCATGCTGATGATCGGCGTAGCTTCGTCGGACATATCTCAAGCTCCATCGGTCTTCGCACTTCCGATGGTAGGGGGCCGGACGGGACTGTCGAGCGCCACGCCCGGTGTCCCGTCCGTGCCTGTGCACGTCCTTCGGCCGGCACGGACCGTGCAAGCCGTTCCCCCGCCCGCAGTGGGCGTTTCCTCCCAAGACTTGGCCGGGGCCTTCGGGCTCCGGCCCCTTTGGGAGGCGCCTGAATGGTGCTTCTGCTCATACCCGCGATCGCTTTGGGAGCCGCGGCCCTCGGCGGCATCGTCGAAGCCCTGAAGGATCTCGACGGCGGTCTGCCGAGCGACGTCGTGCGCCATGTCTTCTTCAGCGCCTGCGCGGCCGCTGGCGCGATCGCCCTCGCCACCATAGCGACGGGGCGGCTCGCATGACGCGGACCGCCCCCGCCATCCCTCACGCGCCCGACAGCCTGGAAGCTCTGGCGCGTGACCGTCTGCATGGTTCCGTCGACCTCCTGGCGAGGTCCGATCGATGACCGCCTCGCTCTTCCCGACCGGACCTCTCGGCCGATCCACCTCGATGCCAACAGCATCGAGGAAAGCGATGAAACAGTCGCCCAGGAACTCCACCACAGTTGTGGCGGATGGCCGAACAGGTGCGTGCGAAGATCGAACAGTTGTTGCAGATCGATTTTCGAACTTCCTACGCAATAAATACCCGATCAAGACAGCTGACAACGTGGCCGCAGGTACCGGCCTGCCGGTCGCGACCGTTCAGCGCTGGCTCGACCGGGGCTCGGCGCCGAGCCTCTGGGCCCTCGGCAAGCTGATCGGTGCCTACGACGCCGAGGTGCTGTGCGCAGCGCTTGAGAGCCCGCCGGCCTGGCTCGTGGCCGCCGCCCGCCAGCAGGAACGCGAGCGCCTGGAGCGGGAGATCGCCGACCTGCGCGCCCGCCTCGACGGGGGCGGCCGATGAAGAGCGGCGGCTATCTCACCCTGCTGCACATCGGCCTCGCCGCGCTCCTGCGCGCGATCCAGCGCGGTCCGCTCTGGCTGACCGAGGTGATCGCCGTGGCGGCCGACTGCGCTGACCCGGCGATGCCGGAGAGCATCTGGCGCCCGCGCGAGTGGCTGTGGCGCCTCTGGTCCCGCGGCCAGCACGACGACCTTCACCCGCCGCCTGGAGCTTGAGGAGCAGTCCGTGACCATCACCGTGTACGTCGACGTCCCGAAAGACGTCGCCTGGTCTGCCGAGGTGACGAGCGTCGAGCGCCAGGCTGGGGGCCGGGTTCGGGCCGCCTGGACCGATACCGTGAAGGCCGGTGAGAGCCGGTACTTCCATCCGCACGACGGCGCGTCGATCGTCGTCGCGGAGACCGCGGCGGGCGCTGTCAGCGACGGCCACGCCAACCTCGTGAGCGTCTTCGGCTTCGGGCTGGGCCAAGCGGTCGGCCTCGTCGGCAGCGACGAGCACGGCACCGTCATCGGCCGAGCTGAATACGCCGAGAGCTCGCGCAGCTACCTCGTCCGCTACCGCACCGGCGACGGGTGCCTGACAGAGGGCTGGTGGGGCGAGACGGCGATCGCCGCAGTAGGCACGTTCGGCGCTCCCGATCGCGGCCTCGACCTCGGCCTCGGCCCCGCCGCGCCCGACGCTCCAGAGCGGGCGGCCGACGACGAGCCCGCCGACCTAGCCGGTGATGTGAAGCCGGACACCGCCTCCGAAGCCCAGCCCTCCCACGCCTGAGACCCGTCCATGCGCGCCCCGCTCGCCGCCCTCGCCCTCGTCCTCTCCGCCAGCTCGTCCGCCCTCGCGGCCGAGCCCCCGACCTTCCGCCTGTGCACCGGCTCGGAATCTGGCAACTACTTCCGCGCCGGCCACATCCTGAAGAGCAAGGCCGGCAGCCTGAAGCTCGACGTCGTCCCAACGCAGGGCTCACTCGACAACCTGGACAAGCTCACCGCCGGGCAGTGCGACGGCGCCTTCGTCCAGTCCGACGCCCTGTTGGTCTACTCGTCGAAGAACGCGGCCGCGCTCTCCACGATCGAGCGGGCCGGCGTGCTCTACCAGGAGCAGGTCCACCTCCTGTGCAACCGGCAGGCCGGGGTCAGCCGCATCACGGATCTGGGCAAGGCCAACACTGTGGCGGTGGGCCCGGATGGCTCGGGCGGCCGCACCACCTGGGACGCCTTCGTGCTGGCCGACAAGAAGCGCTTCGGCCCGGTGAACCTCGACATCCGCTCCGGCGTGCGCGCGCTGTCGGCCGCCGCCGACGGCAGCCAGGTGCAGTGTGCGCTCTGGGTCGGAGCCCTGAACGCGTCCTTCATCAAGAACGATGCGCAGGCACAGGGCGACCGCGTGGTGCTGGTGCGCTCCGACGACCGCGAGATGGTCGGCTCGGCCAAGGACGCCCGCGGCCAGCCCGTCTACGGCTACGGCGCGATCCCGGCCGGCACGTACCCGCGCATCCAGCCCGGCGGCCTCGTGTTCGGCACCAAGGCGCTCGACACCATCGCGGTCGACGCCCTGTTCGTCACCGCGATCCCGTGGGTGAACGCCAACGAGCGCGCCTACGACGGTCTGCTGCGCGCCTTCACGGCCGCCAAGCCGCAGATCCAGGCCATTGCGCAGCCGCAGGATTGACCCGGTGGCCGCCCGCTCCCCCTCGTTCTGGCTCCTGATCGCCGTGGTCGTGGTGACCGCGATCATGGTGCATCCGAGCTTCGCCGCGCTGTTCACCGTGCCGGTCGACCTAGCGCTGATCGTCGCCCTTCGCTGGGCGGCGCGCCGTGAAGGGCAGCTTGAGGAGCGGGCGTTGCGCGTGCCGCTGAAGCGGGGATGCGCCTGATGGCTGCCCTGACCCCGGACAAGCTCGCGGAACTGGCGCCCAGGCTGTTGGCCATGCTCGGCAGTCGTGAAGCCGAGCTGACTCAGAACATCGCCCTCTTGGGCGAGCTGAGCGGAATCGCAGGGGCTGCCGACCTCGCCGAGGGCGAGCGGCTGATCGCACAGGGCTGCGAGCTCGTGCGGCAGGCGATCGCCCGTGCGGCCGCGCAGGGCTCATCGTCAGCATGACGTCCCGGCGCGCCATACCGCGCGCCACCCCCACTCGTAGTCCAAGTCCACTCCAGGCGAGCTTCATGCGTCCGGGTTCTAAAGAGCTGCCCTGGAGCGAGGTCGAGCTGATGACTCGGCCCCTGCTGGATCGCGCACGGGAATGCGCGCGGCAGCGCATGTCGGCCGCCGGCAAGGGTGACAAAGTTTGTCTACCTTCCACGGCCCTGCAGGCAGTCGCACGGAAGGTCGGGATCTCCCGCGAGCAGCTCCGGAAGATCCGGCTGATCGTCGAGGCGGCCGAGGCTGACCCGGACCGCTTCGGCCCGCTGCGCGAAGAGATGGACCGGACCGGCAAGATCGACGGTCCCTTCACGAAGCTGAAGCGGTTCCGGGACGAGGCGCGCGTGTTCGACCTCATGCCTGTCGAGGGGCGCTTCCGGACGCTCGTGCTCGATCCCCCGTGGAACGAAGACAACATCTCCGATTCTGCCGGGCACGATTACGCCCTGATGTCCCTCGCACAGGTTCAGGCGCTACCCGTCCCAGATTGGTCGGAAGACAACTGTCACCTCTACTTGTGGGTGACCAACAACACTGCCCTGCTGGCGGCGGATCTGCTCAAGTGCTGGGGCTTCCAGCACAAGACGATTCACACGTGGACGAAGCCTCGCTTGGGCCTCGGCCGCTACTTCCGGAACACGACCGAGCACGTGATCTTCGCCGTGCGTGGAGATCTCAAGACCCGTTCGGCCGGCCGCTCCACCCGGACGGACCACGACTGGCCGGTGGGCGCCAACAGCGAGAAGCCGGAGGGCTTCTACGACCTGGTGCGCGCCTGCAGCTACCCGCCCTACGGCGAGGCCTTTCAGCGCCTCGCCCGGCCGGACTTCGCAAATCTGTACGCCGCCCCGCCATCAATGAGCGAGGCCGCGGAATGAGCACGAATCCGCATCGCCGGAGCCTCATCGGCCTCTTCGCCAGCGCCTCGCTCGCCGGGGTCGCCGGGGTCACGCCCACATCGGCCATGCGCCGAGCTCGGATGCTGTCGTTAAGCGTGGGCGCAGAGGACCGGGCGTCGGCGACACTCGGGCGGATGGCGGAGCACGTGCGCGGCGCCGGTATCCCCGGAATCGGCGCCGCGATCGAACGCGCCCATCCCCTCAATCCCGACACGCCGCCTGAGCTCACCGAGCTCGCGACCAGCGTCGATTCGGATCCCGCCAGTATCCTCGCGCGGCAGGCTGCTGAGGCCCGCATGATCACCGCCCTGGTGGTCGTCTTCCCGCCCGAGATCGCGGCCTATCGCTCGTTCGGCGCCCCGATGCGCCGCCGGCTCTACGCCGAGCTGATCGCCCGCGAATCCGCACGCCTGATGGCCGCCAGTCCATCTCCGCCACGGGAGGACGCGCCGTGATCGCGCACGTCCGCCAGGAGGAAGCCTTCGGATGCGCCGTCGCCTGCTGCGCCATGATCCAGGGTGTCAGCTACGCAAAGGCGCGGGCGTCCTTCGGCCCTCCCGGGCGCGGCTTCACCCGCGACGTCTGGCAGGAGTACCTCGCGCGGCACGGCTTTGCGGTCCGGCACCTCCACCGGATCGACCACCTCGCCCGCGTGGAGCGTGAGGTCTGGCCGCTCTCGCCGTGGGCCGACGTGCACCTGTGCTCCGTCGACGCCGGGCACGGCATGGGCTCGCACCTCGTCGTCCTGTTGCGCGATGGGACAGTGCTGGATCCGGCCACGGACGCTCCGCGCCGCCTCGCAGACTACGCCAGTGTCGCTTACATGGCGGCCGTCTACGCCATCGGCTGCGGTTCGATGCGGGACTGGGCCCAGCGGACCGGACTGATCGCCGACGAAGTGGCCGCCCTGGAGGGTCTCACGGCCGCGTGGTCCGCGTTCCTCCGCTTGCCGCAGGATCACCCGGACGAGGTCGGCGAGTTTCGCCGCGGTCTCCACATCCTGCAGGACCAGGTCCTCGCGAGGCCCACGCGGCGTGCCTCGGTCGAACTACGACCGACCGACTTACCGCCGACGCCCCCGGCGTCGCCCGGACCGGACGCCTAGCGTGGCGCCCGGGAGCAGGCCGCGGAGCGGCCCCGACTCCCACCAGACTCGGACTCTGAATCCCCTCCCGGCCTCGCCTGGCCGCCCCTCCGCGTGCGCGCGGCAACCCCACCGAGGTCATCGATGAGCACGACCACCACCAAGGTGCTGATGTCGGCCGACAACCCGGCCGGCTGGAAGCTCGAGGAGCTGCTGGCGCAGATCGCCCAGGACCTCCGCGCAAAGAACGACCGCCTGGAGGGTGACGCCTCGCCGACCTCGAAGGCGATCCGGATCAACAACCTCGGCATCATCGACTGCCTGGCGCTGGCTGGCGTCCGGCAGAGCGACACGCTGCGGCGCCTCAACCTCCTCGGCCCTGATCAAGGCCCGGGCGGCACACCGCGCATCGGCGCCGGCGCCGTGCCCGCGCCGGTGGCGCCCAACCCCGCCGCCGGCGTCGATCCCGCGCTCGCGGCAGCCGCGCCGGCGATCCCGTCGGCGCCGGCGGCCGCCAACCCGTCGACCACGTCAGTCTGAGGGCACCACCATGATCCTCCAGCTCTGGCCTTTGCCCCGCGGCCCCCCCGCGCCCGGCCTCTCAGATCCTCGCGCGCCCTGCATCGGGACCACAGCGTCGGCTTTAGGACTGTTGCCGCCCGGTCCGGCCGAGCCATCCCGCCCGACCCGCAGGCCCGTACCGCTCGACCCCAAAGCCGTCTTCTTCGGCGGGATCGAGCGGCCGGCCCGCGCTGCGAGCTCTCCACCACTGCTGACCCAACGCCGCGCTTGCCCAGCGATTTCGGCGAAGGGCCCTCAACGCCCGAGGCCTGAAATGGCCTCGCGAGGCGACGGTGAAGCTTTGCCCAGAAAGACAGCCCGCATGTGCAGATCAGTACCCTATCACGACAGAACAGAGACCGCATTCGACTGCCCCCCCGGAGGTCAGTCGTGAGCGCCAAGCCCTTCGCCAACATCCGCTGGGCGCAAGGTCAGTCCGGCATCAGGAACCCGGTGCACGCCAACACCCTGCTGGCCATTGCGATCGACAGCGACCGCCAGGGCGTGTGCTTCCCCTCTCAGGAGCGCATCGCGAGCTTCGCCCGCTACAGCGTGCGGGCCGTGCGCATGGCGCTCACATGGCTCGAAAAGGAGGGCTACCTCCGCCGGGAGAAGCGCTTCCGGCGGGACGGATCGCGCACCTCGGATCGGCTGATCCTGTGCCTGAAGCGCGGAGCCGCAGGGCAGGACGCGCCGGGGGCGGACGCCACCGCCGGCACGTCGATGCCGGACAACCGGAATCCTACGGCAGGCGCACGACCGCGAGATTCCGGGCCCACTCCGTTTGAAGGACCAGGGGAAGGACCAGACGAATATCTGAGGGAATCCCCCAAGAGAGATTCACCTGGCACCAGCCCCCCCGCGTCCGCTGACGCGGCCACGGCCCCCAAGGGGGCTCGCTCTCCTCAGGCTGTTTTGTGCCCTGACGATTTCGAGCCGGAGGGGCGCCACTACGCGGCGGCGGAGACGGCCGGATTCGACCGCCGCTTCGTCCGGGAGAAGGCCGACGACATGCGGCGGTGGTCTCAGGCCAACGCGCACCGCCCGCTCGCCCGGAAGACTGACTGGCCGCTGGCCTTCGACGGGATCCTGAAGACCGCGCTCCGCGAGGCTGCCGAGCGCCGCCGACGCGAAGCCGCCCGCTCGCGCCCGCCCGCCCAACGCGCCTCGACCCACGGCGCCCTCGCCCTCCTCGTCGACATGCACGGAGCCGACCATGACGCCCACGACGATCGTCACAGCCGCCTCGATCTCGGCCCCGTCATCGATGACGCGAGAGATGGATGTCTTCGTGGGCCAGTTCCACAACCGGCTGGAGGACTCGCCGCTCGGTTCCGGGCGGAAGCGCTTGCCGGTCTGCTCGGCGCCGAATGCTGAGCAGCGCCGGTGGCTGGAGGGGCGGCGAGACATCCTGCGCCGCAGCTTGATCGCGGCGACAGCCGATGAGGTGCGGGGGAGCCTGCTGCTGCTCTTCGGCGGCTCGCGGGAATACGGCGCGTCCAAGGACGAGATGCGCATGAAGGCCGCGATCTACGGCGAGACGATCGCCAAGGCGGCGCTCCCGATCTGGGCGCTGGAGAAAGCGCGGGATGCCTTCGGCAATCCGGGATGGCGCTCGCTGTGGGACGGCAAGGGCGTCCCCGGCCGCGCCGACATCGTGGCCGAGTGCCGGTTTATCCTCCTGCCGACAGAGACGGAGCTCGCCCGGATCGAGCGCATCCTTGAGGCCGAGCTCTACGACACCGGCGCCACCGACGACGACCGCGCCAACGCCGTCGCCCACTGGGAGACGGTCAAGGCCGACATGCGCGGCGAGTCCGTGATCACCGAGCAGACGGAGGAGGAGATCTCCGCCGAGCGAACGTCCATGGCGCTGGCCAACGAGCGCTTCCGCGAGCGCGCCCGGCGAGAGGCCGAGGCGCAGGGCCGCGGCCAGGCCATGTGGGGCCGCATCCCGATCAGCGACGAGCTCGCCCGCCAGATCGGCCTGCGCGTCCCCGTGCCCGACGACGAGGAGGCCGGCGTGCACTGATAGGCGTGCAGCACACCACCGACGTCGCCGAGCTGCGCATCGGCTCGCAACTCTACGGGACGAGTACCCCGGTGAGCGACGTTCAGAGCCGGCCGCGGTTGACGGCGTGATTGCAAGTTTGAGCGCTTCCGGGGTCACAATCGGATGGAGGTGACGGCCGCCTCCGGCCATCGAAAGCTACAAACAGCCACCGTACGCTGCGTATTGCGGCAGGCCGAACGGAAATCGCGACACAAATTGAGATTATCTGTCGCAGGACCTTGTTTTCGTCATCGAACGACTGACGTACCAATTATGCTAAGCATATTCGCTATAGTATTAGGACCGAGGTAAGAATAAAATGACAGAAAATTCCCCGAGGCAGGTGACCAATTTTACCGACTTGGCCTGCGCGATCGTTGCCGCTTACGTCTCGAATAACCCCATCCCGGCGGCAGAGCTTCCGAGCCTCATCGGGAGCGTGCATAGCGCGGTCTCCGGCCTGACCTCCGGCGGCGCTTCTGCGTCAACCGGAACAGCCAAGGAGGTTGAAAAGCCAAGCGCGGCTCAGATCCGCAAGTCGATCCGGCCGGACGGAATCATCAGCTTCGTCGACGGCAAGTCCTACCAGACCCTGAAGCGCCACCTGACCAAGCACGGCCTGGATCCGCAGAGCTACCGCGAGCGCTACGGACTCCCGTCCGACTACCCCATGGTCGCTCCGAGCTACGCCGAGCGGCGCTCCGCCCTCGCCAAAGCCATCGGCTTGGGCCGCCCAGGTGGCAGGGTTGAAGCTAAGACCAGAGGACGTCGCAAGGCTGCCTAATCAAAATACCTGGCCGGCAGCCTCACCGCTGCCGACCCCACACCGGCTCGCCAGCAAAGGCCAAGCTGATAAGGGCATGCTAGGAACGCCGAGCTGCGCTTTGGGCCGCGCGATCGCGTTCAATGCGCGCCCGATCGGAAGATCCCGGCTCGCTCGTGAGCCTTGGACCTGCGCCGACGTCGCGCACTGGTTCAAGGCCGCATTCTGGGCGATTCCCAACGACTTGATCTACGCTACACGGTAAGACCCGCACGAACTTGCCCAAGCCATGCCGCCTTTCCAGGCCGCAAATTCAAGTCTGCCCGACACAGGCTTCTGCCGTGAGACCAGGATGTAGGAAGGCTTCGACGCTCGCAGGCGACAGGAGCGGCGGTCCGCTGCGCTATACAGTAGAGGCTGACGGCAGCGTCATGCGGATGCATTGGGGAGACGATGGCCAAGGGCACACAGCTCGAACGACAACGTAATGATCGCGAGCCGGGGTGCGGGGGAGCGCGGAAGATGAACTACGTCAGGCTCGGCCTCATCGGCGTCGCAGGCATCGTCGCCTTCTCCATAGTCGGCGGCTCATTCTACACGGTCGACCAACGCGAGCGCGTCGTACTGCTCACCAATGGTGCCGTGGTGGGGGAGGCTGACCCGGGCCTGCACTGGAAGCTGCCGTTTGTGCAGTCGGCCGTGTCGATCAGCGTCGAGTCCCATCGGGTCGAGTTCGACAAGATGGAGGCCTACTCGCGCGACCAGCAGCCGGCGGTGATGAAGCTGTCCGTGCTCTACCACGTGCCGATCGACCGGGTGTCCGAGGTGTACAGCCGGTTCACCTCGACGGCGAACTTGGAGGATCGCATCGTTGAGCCGAAGGTGCTGGAGCAGTCCAAGAACGTCTTCGGTCAGTTCGACGCCGTCACGGCTGTACAGGACCGAGTGCGGCTCAACGCACAGATGGCCAGCTCCATCCACGAGGCGATCGGCGGCATGAACGCGCCGATCGTGGTCGAGGCCGTGCAGATCGAGGATATCCAGTTCTCCCCCGAGTACATGCGCTCGATCGAGCAGCGGATGCAGGCCTCTGTCGAGGTCGACCGGCTCAAGCAGAACGCGCTGCGCGAAAAGGTCCAGGCCGAGATCGTCGGCACGAAGGCCGGCGCTGAGGCGAACGCGATCCGCCAGCGCGCACAGGCCGAAGCCGACGCGACCAAGCTGCGAGGCGACGCGGAAGCCAGCGCGATCCGGGCCCGCGCCGAAGCGCTAGGCTCAAACCCCGGCTTGGTTGCGTTGACGCAGGCCGAGCGGTGGGACGGTAAGCTGCCGAGCACGATGGTGCCGGGTGGCGCGCTGCCGATGATGAACGTGGGAAAGTAGCCGCGGGGGATGATCCTGAACATCTGCCTCGCCCCCTTCTCGACCCAGCGGAAGCATGACACCTGAGCATTCGGAATATGTCTGAGCCGGCACCCTGACTTAGGGGAGCGCTCCGTTCCGTTTCAGGTTGGCCCAGATCGAGCATAGCGGAAGTTGATCTGCTCACTACCGCGTCGGAAGTTTGTGGTGCACGCGGCAGGTAGGCTCGTGGCCGCACCTCTGGAGATCGGGACCATACGATGGCGCAGCGGTCTGGGCACGACTTCAAATTCGGGATCGAGGAGGAGTTCTTCCTGGCCAGCGCCCGATCGCGGAGTGCGCCGCGCAACTCGATCCAGGCCTTCCATGACGAGGCGAAGCGCTTGGGTTCGGTCGAGCGAGAGCTTCTCGAAAATGAGGTCGAGATCTGCTCGAAGCCGACCACAAGCGTCGACGAGGCACGCACGACGCTCGGCGATCTGCGTGACAAGCTACAGTCGACCGCACGCGAGCACGGACTCAAGCTGTTCGCTGCCGGCACGCATCCCACCGCCGTTTGGTCTGCTCAGAAGGAGACCGACAAGCCGCGCTACCGCGGGATGATGGATGACCTTCAGATCACGGGACGTCGCTCAGTCGTTGCCGGCATGCATGTCCATGTCGAGGTGCCGCGACCGGAGGCGCGGGTCGACATCATGCGGCGGATCTACCCGTACCTGCCGCTGTTGCTCGCTCTCTCGACGTCGTCGCCGTTCTATGATCGTCGCCGGACCGGACTGCACGGTTACCGGCTACGAGCCTACGCCGAGCTGCCACGCACCGGCCTCCCGGAATTGTTCGACGGTGCCGATGATTACGCCCGATACGTGAAGGTGATGACCGCGGCCGGTGCCGTTCCCGACCCGACGTACTTCTGGTGGCACATCCGCCCCTCGATACGATATCCGACCCTGGAGCTGCGGGTCGCTGACAGCTGCACCCGGCTGGACGATACCTTGACCGTCGCCCAGCTCTACCGTTGCCTCGTCCGCCTGCTGGACCGGCGTCCGGACATACACGCGGGCCTGACCGGCGCCTCGCGAGGGTTCGTGATGGAGAACCTATGGCGTGCGGAGCGCGACGGGACGGATGCCTCTATGATCGATGAGACGGCCGAGCGAGCCGTCCCCGTAGCCGAGGCCGTGGACGCGCTACTCGACCTGATCGCGGAGGACGCCGCCGCGCTGGGCTGCATGTCGCAGGTCGCGCATGCCAAGGTGATCGTCCGCACCGGCTCGAGCGCGGCCGGCCAACTCGCCGCTTACGCCGCCGCCATCGACCGCGGAGCGAGCGACGATGCAGCGCTGAAGGCCGTCATTGACTGGCTTGTGGTGGAAACGGGCAACGGGATCGTCGCCAAGCGAGCTCGTAACCGGAAGCCCAAACAAGGTTAGCCTAAAGGACGGCTCGCGCTTGCGTTGCCGAGCAGCCGAGCACCTCACGATTTAGCGCGACCGGTACGTGGAACGGTCCGATATCATAAACGCCGTTCTGCTGATCGGCGCCGTCAAGCATGCAAAGGGCAATGCCTTCGGCCGGGATCTCACCGCTGGTGGCACGTCTTCGGGCTTCACGCGTGAAAACATCGCCCAAGCGGTACTCTGCGTCTTCGCCTAGAACCTTGGACTCAACCATGCGGACATCCCCCAGGAGATCGCCGCGCAAAAGGGGCTCAGCGTCGCGCAGGTGATCTCGGAAGGCGGTCGGCCGCCCGGCTACACCGTGGATGCGGACGACAACGTCGTGAGAATGCAGTGAGGGATCCGTGGACGCCCCGCCCGCCAACTCGCCTCGCTGCGTCCACTACGTCGGCATCCGCAACGAGCGCTACTGGAACGCTTAGCGGATTTTTGGCGGTCCACGCTTCATCCATCGGCGCTGGGACCAGGGGCGTGCTGGGATGTCGGCCCAGAGGACGTCGCGATCTTTGCAATTTGCAGCGAGCATCCGCCGATCGCGGAACACAACGGTAATGATCTCGACGAGCTCACCAAGTAAAACCAGACATTAACTCCATCAGCATCACAAAGGGAGACGATATGAGCCGTTACCAAGCCGCCGCTGTCATCATTGGCCTACTGTTCTCCATTGGATACGGCGCGGCTGGAGTGGCGGTGTTCTGGGCGTGGCTCGATGGGGTGCCGCCGGGCGGCCTCGCCGCTACGGTGGCGGCACTGTCAGCTTTTGTCTTCGCATGCCGGTTCGGTGAGCACACGACACGGCTCGCCGCAGAGTTGTGGCAGAGGCGATAGACCGAAGAGCGGGAGACATGACAATGCCAGACGCGTGGGGCACGGGTCTGTTATTTTTCGCGCTTTGGTTCGTTTTTGCCGCACGCGCGGGCTGGACTGCTTACGACAATCCTCGCATCGGCGGTTTTTGGGGAGCTGGGGCCACCGTTTGCCTTATTGCGGCGGTCGTGGTGATCGCGGGCGGTGGGCCCAGATAGGTTTAAAGGGGCAGCACTAGAACGCAGCCTCTCGAGGCTCGTGAGCAACGGCCAAGCCACCTAGAACATGCTAGGAACGGGAGGCGGCGCTTTGGGCCGTGCCACCGCGTTCGATGCCTGCCCGCCCGGAAGGTCCTGATCCCCCTCGTGAGCCCTGGACCTGCGCCGATGTCGAGCGCTGGCTCAAGACCGCGTTCCGGGCGATGCCCTACACCCCGATCTACGCGCCCCGCGGCAACACGCTGAAGAGCGTCGACCACGATCAGCCCAGCGCCACCTTCGACATCGTGGCCTTCACCGGCACCGTGCTAGGCGACCGGTCCGAAGAGCGGAAAATCCTGCTGGTCTGGGCGCGGGCGATCGTCACCGAGGGCGAGATCGGCGGGTCGGTCGCGCAGTTCTGCCAAGCAAGGGACATGAAGCGACGCACCTTCGACAGGAAGCGCGTGCGCGCCTGCGAGAAGATCGCGGCCGAGAAGAACAAGATCGACGGCCGCGGCTGAGATGCCGCGTGCGAACAGCTTGACAATGTCCAAACCGCCGCCGGACCACAGGCGGGTTGCTGCTTCGTATCGAACCGGCACAGCATTGGGGACCACCGTGCCGGCAACGACGCAGAGCACCACCCAGACTTCACCGAAGCGCCGTAAATTGACGATCGAGGAGGCGCTCCGCTGGGCGATCCGCGACGAGCTGCCGAAGCGGCGGGAAGACCGGCCGATCCGCGGACCGCAATGCGCCCATGACCCAATCTGGCGCATGGGCGTGTTCGGCGGCCCGATCGACAACTGGTCGCGCGAGCCCGGTATGCCGCCGGCGATGGGCGACCCCCATCCGGACGCCATCACGATCGAGGCGCACCTCCAGGTCCTCAGCGAGACGCTGCAGCGCGCGGCCGCCGGCTCGGCCGTGTGCCCGCTCGACCTGACGCCGTACCCAATCCAGGTCGAGCTGCGCGGCAAGGCGAGCCTCGATGTCATGATCTCCACAGCGATGCACGCGACGCCCTCGTGGCTCGTGACCGGCGCGATCCGGAGCCGTCCGGAGGTCTGCGGCGGCATCGAGGTCGAGCCGGTGCTGTCGGCCAACGGCAAGATCACGCTCTGGCGCACCGTGCACACTTCCTGCGGCGAGGGGCCGGACGGCAAGCCGTGGTTCACCAGCCACGACGAGGTCGCGACCTCGAAGGGCGACGGCCGCGACACCGGGCTGTTCTGCAAGCTGAACTACACCCGCACGGGCGTCGAGGTCCTCGAGGAGCAGCTGCGCTACGCCTACTGGCACGCAGCGCTCGTCTACCTCGTGCCGGCGCTCCAGTTCCTCACCAGCATCGAGGTCCTGCCGCCGCAGGCGCCGATCGCGCCATGGTTGGAGCCGGAGGAACAGGAGCGCGCGCCGCTGCCGAACCTGCGCCCAGCGCGCATCGTCAACCTCAAGGACCGCCGGCCCGCTGGTCGACGGACTGTGCGAAGGCCGGCGTCGGAGGTCAGGCGCATCGATCCGACAACGTGGGTACCTCCAGGCGAGCGGACAGCCTGAGCGAGGCCGCCTGAAACAACCCGATGTAGCTTTGACCTAATAGCCGTTGGGCTGGAAAACTGATCCATAATAATTTTTTGATCAAGGCTGCCTATGTACAGATCGCAGCGGTGGATCGAACGGTTATTTAAGACCTTTGAGACGAAGAAGAGATTGTTTCCCTGGCTGCTTGCTACTCAGCGGCCTTAACCCGGGGCCATCGTGCCATGAGTGACCTCTACCGTCTCGTCTACGCCAGCAAGAACTTGATTGCGGGGACGGAGGCGGAGATCGCCGCGGCCGTGACGCAGATCCTAGAAACGTCCCAGCGGAACAACACGAAGGTCGGTGTGACCGGCGCCCTGATGTTCAACGCGGGCGCCTTCGCGCAGGTACTCGAAGGCCCGCGCCGCGCAGTCGAGGAGACCTTCGAGCGGATCCAGCGTGATCTGCGTCACAGCGATGTCACTGTTCTGGAGGGCGGCCAGACGGACAGCCGCGGCTTCGCGAATTGGTCCATGGCGTTCGCGGGCAGGTCTGCCCATGGACAGGCTCGGTTCAGCAGCCTTGCAGCCGAGAGCGGGTTCGATCTCGCCCGCCTCAGCGGCGACAGGGTCTTCGCCATGCTGCACGAGCTCGTGATGGACGAAGAGGGGATAACTGGCGTGGAAGTTACCTCTGCGGCAGTCGAGGCGCGCGGCACAGCGGCGCTCGACGTCGAGCAGGTGCGCGCGGAGATCACAAACCTGCGGCCGAACGCTTCGGTGGTGCCACTGACGTCAGTCGTGAGCATCCAGCCCGCACAGGCGGGAGAAAACCAAGGGCAACGGCCAGAGGTCGCCAAAGATGCGTACAGTTCTTCACGAGAGGTGACCAATGCCGCCATTTGCGTACTCAAGGCGGCATTGGTCAGCGAGCGCGAGCGCACGTCAGAGCTCAGAACGGAAATCGACGCCCTGCAAATCGCATTGGCCTCGAGCGAGGTCGGCCTCGAGGCTATGCGGGCGGAGCGCGATCTGTGGGCTAAGCGGGCCCGCCTCCTTGCGGACGCCATGGCTCAGGAAGCTGACGAGCTGCAGGATTTGCGAAGCGACGCAGGCTCGTCGCGCGCACAGCAGCACGAAGCGCGTCGGCTGGGTGGCGCACCGCAGAGTGTCACCGCTGCCTGATCGACACCGCGGTGCGCGCCTAGGGCAGGCATAGCTTGACCGGGAGAACGGCTTGCGGTAGTTCGGACCCTGCAGAGATTTAGAAGGCCCCGGCGGACACCCGCGCGGGGCCTTCGTCGTTTCGGGGAGGTCGGACATGAAGCTCTGACCCCGCCGAGGCACATCTCCTCTGAGGCGGGCTTCGTGCCCGCTCTACTCCAGACAGTCTGACCTATAGCGGCCCCGCAAAGCCGGGTCCGGGTATCGCCTAGAGCCCCTGGACAAGCTTGCCGCACGACGACCGTTGATCCCCCGCACCTCCGAATGGAGGGATGGCCACACGTCTAGGGTGGCCGATGGGTCGACCCTCCCTTTGTGGAGGCGCACCCTTACATCTCGCCGGAAGGCGCGCCCCCGCCCGGGCGTCATCGGGCGGCCCCGTTTCAGCGATGCAGCGTAGGAGGCGATCGGGTATGATCCCCACCATGACGCGCGCGCACAGCGCCCGGCGATGACCGAGCGCCAGCTTATCGAGCGCCTGCACGGCCTCTGCCTCTTGGCGGACCGCCTGCGCGCGCCGAGCCATCGGCACACGCCCGAAGCCTACGTCGCCGACCGTGACGAGATCCGCGACCACGCCCGGCGGCTCTACAAGGACCTGACCGGCAGCTGGCCGGGCCACGAGGCTGACCAGGCCGGTCCTGCGCGCCACGTGCGGCCGCCCGATCCGACCGCCCTCCTGCGCCACCGCGAGCGCACCCGGGCCGCCCGCGTCATCCGCGCCTGACCGTCCGCCCGGCCCAGCGCTCCACACCCCGCCATCGAGCGGGGTTTTTCATTTGGACCGCCCATGTCGCTCCGTCAGCGCCAAGCCACCGTCGCGATGTGCGACGCGGTGCTCGCCTGCCAGGCCTGCACGCCGGATCTGCGGCGCCGGGCCGAGCGTCTGCGCTCCCGCGTCTCCGGAGACTACTCCCGGGTGAGCTTCGGCACCCTCGTGATCGTGGTGATCTGAGTGCTGCTGCAGGACACGTCGCTTCGCATCGGCCTGCCGGCCGCGATGCCGCCCAGGCCCATGGCCGACCGCCTGGCCGACCCGGCCCCGACGCAAGCCGAGCTCTGCCGCGCGGACCGGACCGTTCGCATGGTCCAGGCGCTGCCCAATGACGGCGCCGTCGTCATCGTTCACTCGCCAGGTGCTGTGATCCTCATCCGTGAGGCTATCCGCGAGCTGCGCGGGTCCGAGGTCGCCGCTCAGACTAGGGTCGTGGCCGCGCCGACGGTCGCCGATGAGCGCCGCGTGTCCGCAGGCATCAGCCTGCCCGTGTTCCGCGACCACTTCGTCGACGAGCAGCGCGAGCACGCCCGTGCGGTGATGCAGGCGTGGCGGCTCTGATGCCCCGGCTCGTTGCGCGTCTGGCCCTGCTCATCGGACTGCGCCACGCCAATCCTGCTCCGGTCCGCTCCTGGCGTGACCCGGCTCCGGCGCTCTGCGTCGGCCGCCCGGTGCACGCCGGCCGCGCTCTATCCGTTGGCGAGGCCCCCTGACATGGACGGCCTCATCCTCAACGTCCCCGCGCCAGAGCACGTCGCCCCCTTCGTGCCGCCGGTGTGCCTGTCGCCGCTGACCGCCCAGGTCCTGGCGATCGCGCTGGTCGTGCTGGTGTGCGTCGCCTGCCGCGACACCTTCTTCCCAGCGAAAGGCCCTCGGCGATGACGATCCGCGGCCTGCTGGCGCTCCTCATTCTGGAGATGGCGCTGGCGACCGCGATCCTGCTCGGCGCCATGAGCCTGGGCCACGCCGCGACGATCGCCTGGCGCATCGAGGTCCAGGCCTGCACCAAGACCTGCCGGGTCATGCTCGGGCGAGAGCGCCCCGAGGGCAAATACACCTGCATGACGCGCGCGACCCGCATCGCCGAGTTCGCCGATCTCACCAAGCTGCTGCCGGCCGGAGCGCGGATCACCGCCCGCTGCCTGCCCGTCGAAGGGATGCCCGGCGCATGAACACGGTCTTCGCCCTGATCCTGGTGTGCGCCGCGACCACCGCGCAGCCCGACTGCACGCGCGAGACCGCGCTGGACGTCATCACCGCCAAAACGCCTTCCGTCTTCGCCTGCCTGCTGGTGGGCCAGACGAGCGTCGCCCGCGAGCAGCTGCTCGGCGATGGCCGCTACACCAAGGTGGTGTGCGGCGGCCGGCCGTGAGCGCGCGCCGCCGCCTCGCCTGGGGCGCAGCGCTCGACCGGGCCCGGGGCGACCGCACGGTGCGCAACCCGATCCGTGAGGAGCGCCTGCGCGCGACCCGCTCGCCGACCGTCGGCCTGTCCGCCTGGCGCGGCCGGTCCGGTCGCCGCTACGTCGTGGCGGTCTACACGCTGGAGCAAGCTGAGGCCGGTGACGCCCCCGGTGCCGTCTTCCTCGGCGTGCGCCGTGGCGATGAGGGCGTAGCCCGCATCGTCGGCGCCGGCTGGGCCGGCACGATGGCTGAGGCCGAGGCGCTCGCCCGAGCCGACGGCGCCACCGAGATCCACGCCCACACGCTCGCCGACTCCGACGAAGAGCGCGAGGCGATCGTCGAGGACCTGGTGGGCGACGATGCGCTCTGATCCGCCCGCCCATCTCGACCTCTGGTCGCTCGTCGCGATCTACGCGGCAGCAGTGACCATCGTCATCGAGGCGAACTACCAGCTGCCGATGGCCCTGCTCGCCGAGTGGGGCCGGATCCAGCGGGACCGATGATGTTCCGCGCTTGGTACGTGAAGGTCGCGCTCGGCATCGCCAAGGCGTTCGCCAGCTGATTTGACCGGGATTTGATCCTGCCATCCGCAGGCCGAAACGGGCGATTTCCAAGGTCTTAAAAGACCTTGGAATGTTCCGCCAATTAGAGGCTAAAAGCGTAGCATTATCATGAGCTTGCAGGCGGTTTCGGGCTCGCGCCGCGTGGCCCGCCTGCGGGCGCGGAATAAAGTCCAGGCCGAGGCGAAAGCCACTGCGGCAACCCGCGCCGTCGTCTACGTCCGCGTGTCCACCGATGAGCAAGTCGCCTCGGGCAACGGCCTCGCCGATCAAGAGCGCGCGGTCCGCGCGTTCGCAGAGAGCCAGAGCTACGCACTCGTCGATGTGATCGCTGACCCCGGTGTCTCCGGCGCGGTACGCCCGGCCGATCGTCCGGGCTTCGGCCGCATCCTCACGATGGCGGAGGCTCGCGCCTTCGACATCCTGCTGGTCGCCAAGATCGACCGCCTCTCCCGCGATCTGCGGCACGCGCTGACGACGGTCTCCGACCTCGCCGAGTTGCACGGCGTCGCCTTCCGGTCTGTGACCGAGGCCGTGATCGATACGTCCAACCCCATGGGACGGATGTTCTTCACATTCTTCGCCGGCATGGCGGAGCAGGAGCGCTACGTCATCCGCGACCGCACCGCCGGCGGCCGTACCACGAAAGCCCGCAAGGGCGGCTTCGCCGGCGGCCAAGCGCCTTACGGCTACGAGCGCGATCTCGAAGGCGGCCTCCGGATCGTTCCGGCGCAGGCGCGCATAGTCCGGCGCATATTCGAGGCTCGGAAACGTAAAACGACGCTGAAGGCGATCGCCGCGATGCTCAACGCCGAGAGCATTCCGGCGCCCAAGGGCGGTCGCTGGTCCATCTCGACGGTCGCCTACGTGACCGACAACATGAAGTACCGCGGCGCCATCGAGTACCTGTTCCGCTGGAACGGGCAGGAGACCCACGTGCTCGCCGATGGCGACCATGAAGCCATCGTGAAGTGAGATCATGGCCCAAGAGATCGACCGCCAGCTCGACCGACTTGAGGTTCGGCACGGCGACATCCTCGTGATCCGCACGTCCGAGAAGCTGCAGCCGGCCACGGCCGAGAAGTGGCAGGACGAGCTGATCCGCATGTGCAGCAAGGCCGGTGTGACGGACGTGACCGTGCTCATCCTCGACAACGCGACCGAGATCTCGGTCGCCCGTCCGGAGACGCGCCTGGTGCACCAGTGTCGGGACGTGCCGCAACCGATGCAGGCCTGCTGATCATGCCGGACCAAGTGACGAACGAGCAGATCGCCGCCCTTGGCCGCGACCTGCAGGCCGCTCGCAAGGCGCACCGCGACGCCATCGATCAGCTGGGCGATGCCCACCGCGCGGTGAACGCCCGCGAGCTCGATGTCTGGGCTGCCGAGCGCCTCGCCATCCGTCTGCACGCGCGCTTCCTGGCGCTCGTGGATCGTGGCTCCGAGGCGTAAGACGACCATGGCCGCCCAGACGTTGACGATCCTCGATCCCGTCTCGGGCAAGGTGAAGACCATCACCGTCGGGCGCTGAGCCAGTGATCTCGTTCGACGCACGCGAGTTCGAGAAGGCCGCAGGCCGGTTCGAGAAGGGTGCCAAGCAGGCCTCCTTCGCGATGGCCCGGTCGCTCAACGACAGCGCCGAGGCGGCGCGACAGGAGGTCATTACCTCGACCTGGCCCAGTGCCGTCGCGGTGAAGAACCAGCGCTTCATCTCCGCGGCGCTGACCACCGCGGGCCAGCGGGCCACGAAGAGCAACCTGCGGGTCGAACTCTACGACCGCATCGGTCGCGTGCCGCTGACGCGGCTCGAGGACGGCGGCACGAAGCGGCCCGGCACGGGCATGCTGGCCGTCCCCACCCGGGCGGTGCGGCGTGGCTCGAACGGCGCGGTCGTTCGCGGGCAGAAGCCGCGAGCCCTCGACCCGAAGAAGGTGGTCAAGAAGGGCAACCTGCTCTTCACCCGCGTCGGACGCGGCAAGAACCAGAAGCTGCGGCTGCTCTACAAGCTCCAGAGTAGCGCGAACGTGCGGGCGCGCGTGCCCTTTCATCGGACCTTCAACGAGGTCGTGCGGCGCGAGATGCGGTCGAACTTCGACAGGAGGCTCCTGGAGGCTCTGCGCACCGCGCGGTAGGGGGACGAACCCCGGATGCCGCCGCGGCCGCTGTGCTCCTCCGGAGGGCGGGCCGAGGCGCATCGGGATGGGTTCCCCTGCCAAAATCCCCGGGTCCTTCCAGAGGGGGGAGGCCTTGCGGGAACGCCCGACCTCAGGTCCTCACCCTCTGAGAATTTTTGAGATCGATGGCAGCGTCAGCACCCCCCTCGCCGGGCGGCGCCGAGAGCGCACGCGGGCCCTTCAGCCTGACGCGGGTGGCGGCGCTCCTCGACGTCCACCGCAACACGGTCTCGAAGTGGATCGACGAGGGCTGCCCCGTCCTGCAGCGCGCCGATCGCGACCGTGGCATCGAGTGGGCGCTCGTGCTCTCCGAGGTCGTCGAGTGGCGCATCTCGCGGTCCGTGCAGAACGCGGTCGCCGGCTACCAGGGCGAGGCCGGACAAATCACCAAGGAAGAGGCCGATCGCCGCCGCGCGGTCGCCAACGCGATCACCGCGGAGATCTCGGCGGACGAGGCGCTCGGCGCCGTCGTCGCCCGGGCCGACGCCGAGGCGGATATCGCCAGCTTCTGCCAGGTCCTGAAGACCGGGCTCTCGAACACGGCCTCGAAGATCGCGGCGCGCGCGGCGACGATGCGCAGCGCCTCGGAAATCGAGGTGATGATCCACGCCGAGCTCAACCGCGGCTACGCTTCTGCGGACGCCGAGCTCGCCCAGCGATGGCCCGGTACCGGTGAACCCTGGAACGACGGCAGCCGAGCGGCTGAGCCAGCACCGGCGGAGTGAGTACGGTCTCGGCCGTCGGCCGCTCCGGAGCAGCCTTCGGTGCATCGGCGTCGATGCGGTCCCACAGAAACCGAAGCTGACCGGCTCGCAGTGGGCCGAGACCTACGGGCGTATTCCAAAATCGACCGGCGCCGAGAGTGGCCCGGTGACGCTCTACGGGTACCAGCGCGGTCTCTTGGACGCGATGTGCGATCCCACGGTGCCGCTGGTCACCGTGCTGAAGGCCGCCCGCGTCGGCTACACGCGTCTCGCCACGCTGGCGATCGGCTACCACCTGCATCAGGACCCGACGCTCTGCGCGGTGGCCCAGCCGGTCGAGGACGACGCCGAGGAGTTCGGCGCCACCGAGATCGCGCCGATGCTGCGCGAGACCCCGGTGCTGGCGCGCATGCTTCGACCCGTCCGCAAGGGCGAGAAGCAGGACTCGGCGACCTTCTACCAGATGTCGAACGGCGCCCTCGTGCGCGTCGTCGGCGCCGCCTCGGACGATGCGTTCCGGCGCTACTCGGCACGGTTCATGTTCGCCGACGAGATCGATGGCGACGGCTGGACGCCGGGCGCCAAGACGCAGGGCGACAAGCTCAAGCTGTTCTGGACCCGCGGCGAGACCTTCTACAACCGCAAGCAAGTCCGGGGCTCGACACCACTCCTGGAGGAGACCAGCCGGGTCTGGAAGCTCTGGCTGGCCTCCGATCAGCGGCGCTACTTCGTGCCCTGCCCGCAGTGCTCGGAGGCAGCCGGTGAGCTCGACGGCTGGCAGTACCTCGACTGGGGCGGCAAGGACACACCGCACGGCCTGAAGTGGGACCTCGACGAGGACGGCTCGCTCAAGTCCGTCTGGTACCAGGGCACCTGCGGCTGCATCATCGACGAAGGCCGCAAGGCTTGGATGGACGCCCACGGGGAGTGGCGCGCGACGGCGACGCCGAAGACGCCCGCGCACGCCGGCTTCCACCTCTGGACCGGCATGTCGCTGAACGCGAACGCGGCCTGGCCCGTGATCGCGCAGGAGTGGCTGGAGGCCCAGGACGATCCCGCGAGCCTCGTCCAGCCGTTCGTGAACCTGCGGCTCGGCCGGCCGTACCGGCAGACGCTGGGACAGGAGATCAAGCCGGCGACCTTCCTAGACCGGTGCGAGGCCTACGGCGCCGAGGTGCCCGATTGGGTGCGCACGCTCACGCTCGGCGGCGACGTCCAGTCCGGCGCGAACGCCCGCATCGAGGGCGGCGTCTGGGGCTGGGGCCCCGGGCTCGAGTGCGCGCTCATCGGCCACTTCGTGCTGCCGGGCGATCCGGCCAAGCCGGAGGTCTGGCAGAACCTCGACCGGCTGCTGCTGCGCGGGTTCAAGCGCAGCGACGGCGTCGCACTTCGGATCAGCGCGGCCGCCATCGACTCCGGCGGCCACCATACGTCCGAGGTCTACGCGTTCTGCAACGAGCGCCGCCGCCGCAAGGTCTGGGCGATCAAGGGGCGGAACGAGGCGCGGGGCTCGCGCACCAAGGTCTGGCCGCGGCTGCCGTCCTCGAAGCTCGGCTCGGCCTTCTACATGATCGGCGGCAACGCCGCCCGCGACTTCGCCTACGGATCGCTCGCCCTGATCGAGCCGGGCCCGCGCTACGTCCACTTTCCGATCGAGCCGGCCGAAGGCTCGCGCCCGATCGACACCGAGTATTTCACGCAGCTCACCCGCGAGCAGCTCGTGCGCCGCCCGGGCGGCTACCTCGAATGGGACAAACCGAAGGTCCCGCGCGAGGCCGGCGTGTGCTTCGTCTACGCCTACGTGGCGATGTGCGGCCTGCAGGCCTCCAGCGGCAAGTACGTGGCGCTCGGGCGCATGCCAGAGCGGGACGAGGCCGACGAGGCCGAGGCCGGGTCCGACGCGGCCGCTAACGAGGAAGCGGATCCCGCGACGGGTTCGGACGCCCTGGCGCCCCCGGCCGCCGAGGCGGCGCCCGTCCCGACAGCGCCGCCGCCACCGCCTGTGCCGCCCGCCTACGCCCGCCCGCAGCACTCGGGCTTCATCAACCATGGCCGGCCCGGGGGCTGGATGAGCCGGAGAGACTGATGGCCTTCACCCTGGCGCAGCTCGACGCGATCGAGGAGGGCATCGCCGCCGGCGTGACCTCCGTGTCCTACGAGGGGAAGTCCGCCTCGTATCGGTCGATCGACGAGATGCTGCGCATCCGCGCCATCATCCGGCGCGCGCTCGGCCTCGACCCGCAGAAGTCCGCGACCATCCTGGTGGCCCACGACCGCGGCTTCCCGGGTGGGATCTCGGCCGACGGCTGCCTGCGCTCGGGCTGGTAGCGGATCGCCCCGATGAACGCCCTCGACCGCGCCATCGGCTGGGTGGCGCCGCGCGCGGCGCTGTCCCGGGCCCGCGCCCGCCACGCGCTGCGCATCTACGAGGGCGCGAGCGTCGGCCGGCGCACGTCCTCGTTCAAGGCGCTGAACACCTCGGCCAATGCCGAGATCCAGGGCGCGCTGCGGCCGCTCCGCTCGCGCGCCCGGGAGCTCGCGCGCAACACGCCCTACGCGGCGCGCATGCTCGACGTGATGGTCGCCCACACGGTCGGCACCGGCATCACGCCGGTGCCGGACACGGGCTCGGACGTCCTCGACCATCGTCTGGAGAATATTTGGGGCGAGTGGGACCTTCGTGCCGACGTCACCGGCCAGCTGACCTTCTGCGGCATGCAGGCCCTCGCCGTCCGCGCGATGATGGAGTCGGGCGAGAGCGTGATCCGGTTCATCGACCGGCCGCTCGACGATCACCGGCGCGTGCCTCTGCAGCTCCAGCTGCTGGAGGGCGACTTCATCGACCAGTGGCGGGACGGGATCTACGGCAACGACGGCCACCCCGGCACCGAGGGATTGGAGCACTCCCGCCTCGGCGTGGGCCTCGGCGAGTTCGACCGCCGCGTCGGGTTGTGGCTCAACCCGAACCACCCGGGCGAGATCAACACCGCGAACCTCCGGCCGGGCGTGTCGACCTTCGTGCCGGCCGACGAGCTGATCCACCTGTTCAAGGTGCTCCGCCCCGGACAGGTCCGCGGCGTGTCGTGGTTCGCGCCGATCCTGATGACGGCGCGCGACCTCGCCGACTTCATGGACGCGGTCAACGTCAAGGCGCGCGTCGAGGCCTGCTTCTCGGGCTTCATCACCAACAACGACGAGGCCGGCGGCGACCTGTTCGATCAAGCCAACCCTGGGCTCGCCGGGCGCAGCGGCGCCAACCCGGACGCGCAGCTCACCTCGATCGAGCCCGGCATGCTCAAGGAGCTGCGCCAGGGCCAGGACATCAAGTTCGCCGCCCCGACCTCGACGAGCCAGGTCTCGCCGATCATCATGTACAACCTCCAGGCCATGGCGGTCGGGGTCGGCTGCACCTACGACCAGGCCACCGGCGACCTGAAGGGCGCGACCTTCTCCAGCATGAAGGCCGGGAAGATCGACTTCCGGCGGCTCGTGGAGCAGCTCCAGAACCACGCCGTCGTCCCGATGCTGTGCCAGCGTACCAGAGACCGCTTCGTCTCCCGCGCGATCCTCGCCGGCATCCTGCCCGACAGCCCCGAGTGCTACCGGACGCAGTGGGTCACCCCGGCCTGGGAGCCGATCAACCCGAACGACGACATCGAGGCGGACATCAAGGCGGTGCGAACCGGCCGGATGCCGCCGCAGGAGTTCGTCGCCGCGTGGGGCAACGACTGGCGCAAGGTCCAGGATCAGACCCGGGCGTTCTACCGCCGCGCCGACGCGATGGGGCTGGCCTTCGACATCGACCCGCGCCGCACCGACCAGTCCGGCAAGCAACAGCCTCCCGCCGGCGGGACGCAGACGCCGAAGGACGACACCGGCGAGCCCATCGCGGCACCCGCCCTCAGCTGACGGAACCCGACATGGCAACCTCGAAGACCGGGCGGCGCGCCGCCCCGGGCGGCTCCGCGCGCCCGGTCGACCTCAAGACGCTGGGCGCCCGCGGGCGCCGCTTCCTGGAGGTCGCGCCGGCGAGCTACGACGCCAACGAGCACACCGTCGAGATGATCCTCTCCGAGGGCTCGGCGGTCGAGCGCTGGTACGGCACCGAGCGCCTGTCGACCGACGAGGCCGCGGTCTGCATCGACCGGCTGGCCACCTCTGGCATCCCGCTTCTCGACAGCCACAACAGCTACGGCCTCGGCGCCGTGCTCGGGCGCATCGTCGACGTGTGGTTCGCCGAAGGCCGCATCCTCGGCCGGGCGAAGTTCGCCGCCACCGACGCCGGCAAGACCATCGAGGGCATGGTCGCGCGCGGCGAGGTCAAGGGCGTTTCGATCGGCTACCGCATCGACGATTGGGAGATCACCGACGCGGCCGGCGAGGTCATCGACCCCGAGACCCAGAACATCTGGGCTTTCGACGATCTGACCTTCACCGGCAAGCGCTGGGAGCTCCTGGAAGCCTCCCTCGTGTCGGTGCCCGCCGATCCGTCCGCGATGGTCCGCGCGCACGACGCCGCCGATGGCCTGGGGGCTTCCCCCGACCTGCGCTCCGGCCCGATGGGGCGCGGCGCCAGCGAGATCACCGTCACCCGGGGCGATGCCTCGATCACCTACCGGTACGGCTCCACCGGGCCGCACGAGCGGGCTTGGCCCGAACCCAGAGAGGACAAGCGTATGGCCAAGCACACCCCCGGCAAGAATGCGCCCGGCAAGCGGCAGGTTCGCGCCGAGCCGACCGTCGACGGCTACTACGTGAACGACGAGGGCAAGTACGTCGACGCCGAGGGCAACCTCGTGGAAGAGCCGGTCAAAGCGGAGAGCCGCGCCGCCCCGACCGTCGACGCCGACGGCTACTACGTCAACGAGGACGGCGACTACGTTGACGCCGAGGGCAACAAGGTCGAGGAGCCGGTCAAGGCCGAGCGCGCCGCCCCAGAGGTCGATGTCGACGGCAACTACGTCGATGGCGAGGGCAACTACGTCGACGAGAACGGCGAGCCGAGCGAAGACCCGGTCAAGGCGCGCGACGAGGACATGGACGAAGCCCGGTCCGCGCCCCGCGGCCGCGCCGCCTCCGGTAAGGCCGGTCGCGCCACTCCTGCCGCCGGCGCCCGCGGCGCCAAGCCCGGCTTCAGCCAGGCGCAGGCGTCCGAACTCGCCAGCATCGCCAACCAGGCCCGCGCCCACGGCGTCGAGCTGAACCTCGCCAGCGCGATCGACCGCGGCCTGAGCCCGGCCGCCTTCCGCAAGATCGCCTTCGACAAGCTCGCCGAGAAGAGCAAGGAGACCGCCGTGAGGGGTTCGCAGCCGGGTTCCGCCCACGATCGCATCCAGGTCGGTCGCGACGAGCGTGAGGGCCGTGCCGACGCCATGACGCTCGCGCTCACCAGCCGGGTGCTGGCCTCCCGCGGCTCGGACGGCATGGACTACGCGCCGAAGCGAAAGGCCGAGAAGCGGTGGGTCGAGAAGCACGCCGCCCGCGCCGAGAGCTACATGGGAATGGGCTTCGTGGAGATCGCCGCGGAGTGCATCGGCCACCGCGGCAATATCCGCACCTCCCACCAGGCCATCGAGATCGTGGAGCGCGCCTTCCAGTCCACCTCGGACTTCCCGGCGATTTTCCAGAACGTGCTCAACAAGAGCCTGCTCGCGCGCTACGAGCTCGCCGAGCCGACCTACAAGCAGATCTCGATCGAGCGGCAGTTCAACGACTTCCGCCCGCACCCGCAGATCCGCGCGGGCGAGTTCCCGATGCTGCAGCCTGTGACCCAGGCCGGCGAGATCAAGGTCGGCAAGTCGGCCGACAGCGGCGAGGACATCACGCTCGTGCCCTACGGCGTGATCTTCCCGATCTCGCGGCAGATGATCGTCAACGACGAGCTCGGCGCCATCGACCAGATCCTCGGCTCGTCCGGCGACGCGGTGCGGCTGTTTGAGAACGCCACCTTCTTCGCGATGTTCAACGCGAACCCGGTGCTGAAGCAGGATGGCACCGCAGTCTGGCACGCCAACCACAAGAACCTCGCGGCCGCCGCCGGCGCGATCACCGTCGCCAACGTCGGCGCGGGCCGCGCGGCGCTTCGCGGGATGAAGTCGCTCTCGGGCTTCCTCCTCAACGTGCCGCCGCGGATCATCCTGACCGGCCCGAACCAGGAGACCTCGGCCGACCAGCTGGTCGCGAGCATCACCCCGCAGCTCTCGTCCTCGGTCAACCCGTTCTCGGGCAAACTGCAGTCGGTCTCGGACGCCAACATCACCGACAACAGCTGGACGCTGCTCGCCGACCCGGCCCAGCTGCCGTGCTTCGTCCACGGCTTCCTCAATGGCTCGAACGGCCCGCGGGTGAAGACCTTCGAGCCCTTCGGCACGCAGGGCGTCCAGATCTCCCTGGAGCACGACTTCGCCTGCGGCGCGGTCGACTTCCGCGGCGCCTACCGGAACCCGGGCGCGCTGCCGCAGTAATCGACCCCGCCTCGTGCGGCTGCGGGTGAGACCTGCGGTCGCCGGCCTCGCGGGACGCGATCCCCGACGCCACCCGGCCGGCCCGATCCGCGGGCCGGTCGCCGCGCACCTCGTTCCCCCGGGAAACCGCCACCATGCAGAACTACGTCCAGAGGGGTAAGTCCCTCACCGCCATCGCCCCCGCGGGCGGCGTCGTCAGCGGCCAGGGTCTTCCGATCGGCAAGCTGTTCGGCGTCGCCAACGTGACCGTTCCGGCCGGCGTGCCGTTCGCCTTCGAGCTGACCGGCGTCTTCACCCTGCCGAAGACCTACGCGCAGGCCTGGGCGCAGGGCGACGCCCTGTACTGGGACGCGGCGAACTCCGTCGTCACCAACGTGAACTCCGGCTCGCTGCTGTTCGTGGGCTACGCGGCGGACGTCGCGGCCAACCCCTCGTCCGTGGGCCTGGTGCTGCTCGCCCGCGCGGCGTCCTGACGCCGCTACTGGAGCCTACCCGCCAGCGCGCATGCGGTGGCGGGTCGGATCGCCGCCCCCTCACGAGAGCCGCCCGCATGTCGGTCCAGATCAAGGTCCTGCCCGTCACCGAGGCCGAGGTCGGGCTCGTCCATCCCCACGACGGCCCGCTGGCGGCCGAAGGCAGCGACTGGACGCACGACGCTTTCACCGAGCGCCGCCTGCAGGAGCAGGTGATCCGCCGGTTCGAGGCGGACGCCGACGCCGGCGACGCGTCCGCAGAGGCCAAGCCCGCGAAGCCGAAGTCGCAGGCTGCCGCGTGATCGACTTCGCCGCCCTCGCGCTCGGACCCGGCATCGCCACGTTCGCGCGGCCGATCAGCGTGCGCCCCGTGCGCTCGCAGCCGGGCAAGCCCGCCTACCTGGCGCGCGGCGTCTGGAACTCGCGCAACCTCGAAGTCACGACCGAAGACAACCGGCTCCTCAACAGTCGCACCCTCTCGCTCGGGATCCGGCTCTCCGAGTTCACTGTCCCGCCCAAGACCCGGGATCTGATCGACGTGCCGGCCTACCGCAGCCTGCCGGCCGAGAACACGCTGTGGATCGACGACGTCGATCTCGACGGCCAGGGCGGCGCGACGCTGTTCCTGAAGCGTGGCGTGCCACCGAAGAACGAGGCGACCGCCCCATGAGCACGGACGCCCTGCGGATCCGCGATGGCATCGTAGAGCGACTGCGGGCGCTCCCCGGCCTGCCGGTGATGACGCTGCGCACGCAGCCTGTGCCGCAGTTGCAGGAGGACGAGCTGCCGGGCCTCCTCGTCGTGATCATGGGCGAGACGCTCTCGCCCGACGGCGATGCCAACGCCGGCCCACCCCGGTTCGAGGCGGACATCATGATCGGCATATCCCTCGTCGAGGGCTACGACACGCCCGAGCGGATCGACGGCGACATCGACGAGATGATCACGCTGATCGAGACCGCGCTGCTCACCGATCCGACCTTCGTGCGCGGCGTAGACCCGTCGAAGCCCGAGGACGATCCCGAGCGGTACCCGCTGTTCGAAGCGGTCACCCGCCTCCAGCGCCGCCGGCTCTTCCCGCAGGACGGTGAGACGTACCTCGGCGAGCTGCGCGTCGAGATTACCTTCACCAAGCGCGTCTCCTTCGAGCCGGTGATCCCGGACGTGCTGGAGCACGTCGTCATCACCGCCCGGCCCGCCGGCGCCGGCCCGGGTACACCCGGCATCGGGCTCTCGATCGACATCCCCACGACCTGAGCCGGCCCACGCCGCTCCACCCCCGAGGATCCAGCCATGGCCGGTGAAACCACGGTCGCCGTCGAGGCGACCGAGGAGCGCTACCGCGCGCTCAAGCACTACCCGTCGCAGACCGGCTTCGAGGCCGACGGCACCGCGGTGTGGCCGGCTGACCAGTTCACGTTCGCGCTCGCCCGGGATGGCGCCATCCGCCTCCTCGAGGACCTGCACGACAGCGGCGCTCCCGCCGCCACCGAGCCCCAGGAGTAAGCCGCGATGGGCATCACCACGATCCCGGACAACTACAAGCTCCCGGGCCCCAACGTTCAGATGGATCCCTCGCAGGCCGGCACGCCGGTCTCGCCGAAGTGGATCCTGCTCGTCGGGCACGCGACCGCGGCCGGCTCCGTGAAGGCCAACGTCGCGGTCGCCTGCGGCACGAACAACGACGCCGACGCAGCCTTCGGGCCGGGCTCGATGCTCGCGCGCATGTTCAAGACCGCCTTCAAGGGCGTCACCAGCGTGCCGATCATCTGCCTACCGGTGCCGGAGCCGGCCGCGGGCGTGGCGGCGACCGGCACGATCACCGTGACGAACGCACCTTCCGTGGCTGGCACGCTGGCGCTGTACATCGCCGGCCAGAAGGTCCCGGTCGGCATCGTCTCGGCGGACACGACCGCGACCGTCGCCACCAAGATCGCGGCGGCGATCAACGCGACCCCGGACCTGCCCGTCACCGCGACCGTGGCGGCTGCCGTCGTCACCTTGACGTGCAAGTGGAAGGGTCTGACCGGCACCGGCATCACGGTGCTGGACAGCTACCTCGGCACCTACGGCGGCGAGCAGCTGCCGGCCGGCCTGGCGCTGACCTATCCCACCGGCAACCTGCTCTCGGGCGGGACTGGCACCCCGGACTTCACCAACGCGATCGCCGCGCTGCTGGACCGGCCGTTCAAGTTCGTCGGCCTGCCGTTCCACGACAGCGGCTCCTACGCGGTCTGGGATCAGGAGTACGGCTTCTCCGACAGCGGGCGCTGGGGCCCGTACCGCCAGAGCTACGGCCAGATCTTCTCGGCGCGGCGCGGCACCTACGCCGACACCTTCCTGTGGGGGCAGTCGAACAACTCGGCGCTGATCTCGACGATGGGCTTCGAGGTGCAATCCCCGTCCCCGAGCTGGGAGTGGACGGCGGCCTACACCGCCGCGGCGGCGTTCTCGATCAACGCGTACGCCGCGCAGCCGCTCCAGACCCTGCCGCTGTTCGGCGTCCTGCCGGCGCCGGCGGATTACCGCTGGAACAAGGCGCAGCTGAACTCGCTCGCCCAGGTCGGCATCGCGATCCAGGGCACGGACGTCTACGGCGGCTCCACGGGCCAGCCGATCATCCTGCGCGAGCAGACCAACTACCAGAAGAACAGCTACGGCCAGGCCGACAACGCCTACGAGTTGGTGACCACGCTCGCCACCCTCGACGAGCGCTACACCCGGGTGCGGCAGTCGCTCACGAACAAGTTCCCGCGCCACGCACTCGCCAACGACGGGACCAAATTCGGCGCCGGCAAGCCGATCGTCACGCCCCTGATGATCAAGGGCCAGATGGTCGCCGACTACCGGGCGATGGAGCTCGACGGTCTGGTCGAAAACGCGGATCTGTACATCGCGAACCTGTCGGTCACGCGGTCCGCGAACGAGCAGAACACCGTCGAGATCCTGGATCCGCCGGATGTCGTGAACCAGCTGCGGCGGCTCAACATCAAGGCGCAGTTCCGCCTGCAATTCCCGCTGGCCGCCACGGCCTGATCGGACCTCCACCCATTCCCGCCATCTGACCCGCCCCTCGTGGCGGGTTTTTCTTTGGAGGCCCGACCATGGGTCAGAGGTTTGCCGGCACCGCCTACCTGACGGCGGGCGGCCGGATGTACGACCTGCGCGGCGGGCTCATCGTCTCGCCCTCGCGGATCAAGCGCGAGTCCGTGGCCGGCCAGGACGGCGTGCACGGGTTCATCGAGACCCAGCTCGTGCCGTTCATCAAAGCCGACCTGTCGACCACCGACAGTCTGACCGTCGCCGAACTCGACGCGATGGTGGACATCACCGTCACCGCCCAGCTCGCCAACGGCAAGAACTACGTGCTGTCCGGCGCGTGGTCGGCCGGCGCGCACGAGATCGGCACCGCGGACGGCAAGGTCGCCGTCGAGTGGCGCGGCCTCTCCTGCGACGAGCTGTGAGCCCGACGATGACGGACGCTGCCGCCCCCACCCGCGACCCGCACGAGATCATTTGGCCGCTGGAGCATCCGCTCGCCAAGCCGATCGTCGTCGGCCAGGACACGCTGCAGGTGCTGATCCTGCGCGAGCCGACCGGTGAGGAGGTGCTCAAGTTCGGCCTTCTGGAGGGCCTGTCGGCCGACCAGTTCTTCCCGCTGGTGGCCAGCCTGTCGGCGACGCCGCCCCCGGTGCTGATGAAGATCGGCGCCCGTGACATCCTGCAGTTGGGGACCATCCTCAGCCGTTTTTTCGTCTGGGCGGCCCTGCCGCCGATACCGTCGACGACTGCCTCCGCCTAGGCCTCGCGTTCCACGCGTGGCCGTTCCGCGATCCGCCGGCTGCGATGCCGGCGGCGACCGTGACACACCTGATGGGCCGCACCCTGGCGCTGATGCCGCGCCCCGCTCCGCGCGAGGACGAGGATGGCTGACGACAAGCTCAAGATCGTCGCCACCGTCGAGGATCAGTTCACCGGGCCGCTGTCCAAGCTTGAGAAAGGCATCAAGCGGGTCGGCGACGAGACGGCTAAGCAGGGCGCGACTTGGAAGAAGGACTGGGCTGGCGTCCGAGAGGAAGCCAGCAAGTTCCAGGGCGTCCTGCGCGGCTTCGACCCGATCTTTGCCGCCGTCGGGGTGACGGGCTTCGGCGCGGCCATGTCGATCACCGGCATGGTGTCGGCGCTGCGCGGCTTCAGCGGTTCGACGCAGCAGCTGTCTATGCTGTCCCGGGAGACGGGCGTGGCTGTCGACAAGCTGCGCGCGTTCGGGGCGCTCGGCGAGCGGTTCGGCGTGTCGGCGGACAGCATGAAGAGCTCGGTCGCGTCCTTCGCGACTTCGATGTTCGACCTGCGTCGGCATTGGGGCGAGGCTTACTCCGGCCTGCAGGCGATGAACCTCGGCAAGCTGGCCGAGGACCTCGTCAACGCCCCCAACATGGACGAGGCGCTCAAGCGCGCCGTCGACGGCATTCAGGCGATCCCCGAGCCGGAGGTGCGGCGGCGCGTGTCCCGGATGCTGTTCGGCACCGACGACATCGCGCGCATCGCCGGGTCGATGACGGGCAAGTTCTCCGAGGCGCTGGCACAGGTCCAGAAGGAAGTCGGGCACCTCGACAAGCAGACTGAGGAGGCCGCCGCCCGCTTCGAGCAAAGCATGGGGCGCATCGGCGCCGCGGCCGAGCGGCTGAAGCTCAAGGTCCTCGGGCCGATGCTCAAGGGCACGGCCGACCTCATCGAGGACGCCGAGAAGAACGGCCTGCGCGGCAACGACGGCGAGCAGGCGCTCCGGAACCAGATCTCACCGTTCGGCGGGCCAGAGGCCTCCCCGCGGGACAAGCTGGAGGGGCGCCGCGCGCAGGTCGAGCAGCAGTTGAAGCTCCTGGAGTCCGGCCCGCGCGGGGCGGACTACCAACGCAAGCACGACCGCATGGTCGAGGAGCTGAAGCGCGTCGCCGACGAGTTGCAGAAGGTCCGGGAGAACGGCGGGGCGAGTGTCAGCCCATCGAGCTTCGGCGGCTCCATGGGTGGAGGCGGCTCGCTGATCCAGAAAGCCAGCTGGGGCGGCGGCGGCCTCGGCAGCGCTGGTGGCGGTAGCGGCTTCGGCGGCGGCGGTTCCGCCGTTGGGGGAAGCGGCTACTCCGGCGGGGCTTCACCACGCGCGCCGGTCCCAAACGCCGGGGTGATCCAGCGCGGGAGCGGCCCGATCACGTCGGGCACTGGGCCGCTGGGCGACACGCCTCAGGCGCAGGACCCGAAGGAGTATTTCGGTGGGGACGTCGACGTCTCGCGCCTTCCCGCCGGCATGCGCAACAACAACCCCGGGAACCTGAAATACTCGGGCTCGGAGTGGCAGCGCCGCAACTTCCCGGGCATGGTCGGACCGTCGCAGAACACGGATCAGGGTTCGCCCCAGATCGTGTTCAACAGCCCCGAAGCCGGCATGCGAGCCGCGGCCCGTCTCGCCCTATCGAAGTTCGACGGTGGCGCTGACACGCTCCAGAAGATCATCGCAGGGGCCGGCGGCTGGACGCCCGGTCACCCGACCGCACCGGCCAACATCGCGAAGACGATGGGGATCGGGCCGAACGACAGGCTCGACCTGCGCGACCCGGGACAGATGCAGAAGTTCCTGCGCGGCCTGCTGTGGCAGGAGCACGGACCGTCGAACCTGCTCTACAAGGACGACACGCTGCAACGGGCCGCCGAGGCCGCGCTCGGCCGAGGCGGGGGGGAGGGCTCCGGTCCGATGTCGCGCAGCGGCGCGGACGTGGCGCCGGTCGACGGCGCCGGCGGCGTCGACCAGCGCCAGGGCGGGGGCATCCGCCGTCAGGCGATCACGGACGAGCTGCGCGACCAGCTGGCCAAGGTCGCCAAGGCCGCGGGCATCAACGCGGAGATCTACTCCGGCGGTCAGGATGAGCACGGCTCCCACCGGACGGGCAGCCACCGCCACGACGGCGGCCGCTCGGCCGACGTCAGGCTCTACACCCTCGGGCCCGATGGCCAGCGACGCTACCTATCAATGAACGACCCCGCCGACCGCAAGGTCATGGAGGGCTTCATCCGCGGGACCGTGCGCCACGGTGCGACGGGTGTTGGGGCGGGGCCTGGCTACATGGGCGAGCACGGCATCCACATCGGCGGTGGTCCGTCGATGGCGTGGGGTGCCGGCGGCCGCTCCGTGAACGCGCCTGATTGGGTGCGGCGGGCCCACCGTGATGGCCTTGTCGATCGGGCCGATGCAGCCAAGGAAGCCGCGGCGAGGCCGAAGACCCCGGTCGGGGACGCGCTGATGGATCGGTTTTACGGCAGAGGGACGCCCGGCGGCGGTCCGGGCATGCAGATGCCCGGCGTTGCGGCCGATCCCAAAGGTACCCTGCACATCAAGTTCGACAATGCGCCCGCCGGCATGACCCACCGGGCCGACACGGCGGGCCTGTTCCGGGACACGACCGTGTCGAAGGGCCGGTCGCAGATGGACATGGACCGAGCGTAGCGGCCGGCCCAACCGACGAACCGAGGCTTCATCCATGTCCTGGCGCGACGAGCTCCGCCCGTCGTCGTTCCGCGGCGTGCCGTTCAAGATCGAGGCGAACACCCGCTTCGGCGGGCGGCGTGGCTTCACCTACGAGTTCGCCAAGTCCGAGCGCAGCTCGGACGAGGATCTCGGGCGCCGCGTCACCCGCGTCGCGATCTCGGCCTACGTCATCGGCGAAAATTACCTCGATCAGGCCGATGACTTGGAGGCAGCGCTTCAGCGGGAAGGCGCCGGCCTCCTCGTCCTGTCCACGATGGGACAGGCGACGATGCGTTGCGAGACCTACCAGCGCATCGAGACGAAGGATCAGGGCGGCCTCGCCCGTTTTGAGATGACCTTCGTGCGATCCCAGGTCGGGGCGGCCGCCCCGTCGGGCCGGGAGAACACGCAGGCTGCGGCACGCACGGCGGCCGAGCAGAACGCTTCCGCAGCCGAGCTGTCCGCCGGTACCGATGACGACTGGAGCTAGAGCCGGATGACCTTCGCCCAGCGCCGCGTCGCCGTCGCGGCGTTGCGGGCCGTCCTCGAAGCCCTTCTCTCCTCCGGCGTCGACGCCGCGAGCCAGGAGGGGGCGACGCTCCGACAGCTCTGCGGCACGCTCTCGGCCGACGCGGTGGGCCGAGTTCAGTCCGGCACCTTCGGGACGCCGCTGCGGGCCTGCTTCGCCACGGCCACCGCGGCCGGCGCCACCTTCGTCGGCATGGATCAAGTCCGGCAGGAGGCACAGGCCGTCACGATCCTGGATCTGCCAGTGCAGCGCGTCGCCCAGATCGCGGCGCGTCTCGCGCTCTCCCAGATGGTGAACATCCTGGCCGCCACCGCCTTCGCGTCCCGGCAGGACGTCGACGCGGCGCTCGCCCGCGTGAACCTCGCGTTCGCCCCGGCCGAGGAGTTCGCGGCCGAGCGCTTCGACAACATCGCGTGGCGCACGCTCACCGCGCTGCACGCGGCGTGCGTGCGTGACCTCACCGCCCGGGCCCGGCCACTGCCGCGGATCGTGCCCTACACCTTCGCGACCCGCATGCCGCTCCTGACGCTCGCCAACCGCCTGTTCGGCGATGCAGGCCGGGCCGAGCAGCTGCTGGCGGAGAACCGCGACACGGTCCATCCCCTGTTCATGCCGGCCTCCGGCAACGCCTTCTCCGGCTGAGAGCGTCCGGTGCCCAACCCCGATTTGATCTGCGAGGTCCGCACCGAGGGCGGCGTCTACCAGGATTGGCTGACCGTTCAGGTGGCCCAGTCGTTCGACGCCGCATGGCAACGCACCTTCCGCCTGACCTGCGCGGAGCCGGAGGATCCCAACAGCCGCCGGCAGACGACGTCGGGCTCCTCCTGGGGCGAGGCGGCGCAGATCGCCGCCCAGCGCCTCCTGCCGGGCATGCGCGTGGACATCGCGCTCGCGGGCGAGGTGGTCATCCAGGAAGGCTACATCGGCAACCGGCAGGTAGCCTTCGACGCCAATCGGCACGGCGTGCAAGTGTCGGGCTTCTCCAAGGCCGAGCTCACCCGCAAGGCATCCGCCGACGGGGGTACGGGGCAGTTCCGCGGCTACAAGCTCGACGCGATCGCCAACAGGCTCCTGAAGCCGCACGGCCTCAAGTTCCGCGTGGAGGGCGGTCCGGACGGGTGGGAAACCCCGTTCCCGAACTTCACGATCCGGCACGGCGAGACGCCCTTCGACGCGATCTCGCGTGGATGCCGCCAGCGCGGCCTGTGGCTGCGCGCTGACGCCAACGGAGACTTCGTCGCCGGCGCGCGCCAGGGCGGCAAGGCGGCGATGTTCGAGCAGGGGGTCAACATCCTCTCGGCGAACTGTTCTATCGATATGCCCTCGGTCCAGGAGATCGTGGCGCGCTCGCAGGTCGCGGGCTCCGACAGCCTGTTCGGTCGTCAGGCCGCCGAGATCTCCGCCAAGGCGCAGATGGGCAACGGCGTGTCCGGCCTCTCCCGCAAGGTGCTGGCCGAGATGCCGCTCGCCCAGAAGGAGTTGCAGCTGCGCACCAACATGGAGGCGCAGGCGATCGAGGCCGACCTCCTGCGGGTGACCCTGGCCTACCAGGGCTGGCTCAACCCGAATGGCGAGCTGTGGGCGCTGTCAGACTTCGTCAGCGTCCGTTCGGCCATGCTGTTCCCGTTGGCCGATCCGCTGATGGACCTGAAGCTGTGGGCCTACACCTACGGGCAGACGCCGGAGGGCCAGACCACGACGGCCATCGAGCTCGTGAACGCCAAGGCGTTCCAGCAGAAGAACCCCGACGGGCAGGCGTCCGACGGCTTCTACAACCAACCCGTGACCCAGGCGCAGCCCGAGGCGCGCACATGAAGGGGGGCAGCGCATGAGCACCTTGCGCGCTGGAGGCGACGACGGCGCCCGCCGCGCCTACCTCGGCATCGCCCGCGGCACCCTCGTCTCCGTCGACGACTCGACCAAGCTCCAGGAGCACACGGTCCGAGCATGGTTCGGCGACCAGTTCACCAACGTCGAGCACTGGCACCCCTACGGCTTCAGCAGCGTTCCCCTGAAGCCGACCGATCAGGAGCAAGGCCAGGCGGAAGTCCTGGTGGCGGCCGTGGGAGGCAATCCCGACCACCCGGTCGTGATCGCCACGGCCGACCGGCGCCACCGCCCAAAGAACATGAAGCCGGGCGAGAGCGCCCACCACGACGATCAGAAGCAGCACGTCCACCTCACCCGGGACGGCATCAACACCACCGGCAAGAAGCTCACGCTGACCGCCGGGCCGAAGCCGGCGACGAAGGACTTCGAGCTCAACGAGCAGCTGAAGGGTCTCGCGGCCCGCGTGTCCCAGATGGAGGACTCGCACCACGCGATGCACAACGTGGCGTCGATGCTGCGCGACAACGTCGAGCAGCTGGTCCCGGGCTTGAAGGCCCTCAACCTCGCCACCAAGGTCACGGACGCCTTGAGCGGCTTGCCGGCCGGCCTCGACGCCATGAAGCAGCTCGCCGAGGGCAAGCTCACCGGCTATCTCCAGAACGCCATCCAGCGCGGTTTGAAGGCCTTCCTCGACCCGAGCCGGCTCATGGGTATGGCGAGCCTGCTGTCGGGCGACGTCGAGGGGCTGATCGCGGGCCTGGAGGCGCAGATCGCCGGCCTCATCGCCAACAATCCGATCATCTCGGCGGTCGACGACCTGGTCGACGAGCTGGAGGCCCTGGGCTCCAGCGGCGGCCCTGAGGCGGCGATCGCCGCGAAGGCCGCCAAGCTGACGGGCCGGATCCAGCAGCTCACCGGCGCCAACCCGGTGATCGGCCAGATCGCAGCCTTGCGCGGTCAGCTCCAGCGGCTCGCCGACCAGGCCGGGCCGGCGCTGAACTTCCTGGAGCCGCAGAAGCGGCTCGTGCAGGGCCAGACGAAGTCGATGCGCTTCGGCGGCCCGGGCTGAGAGGCGCGGTATGACGGACGTCCGGATCGGCCAGCGCGGCTCGGCCGCGGGCCAGCCCTTCCAGGCTGTCGACCTCGATCTGTTGCTCACCCCGGCCGGTCAGCTCGACACCTCGGACGAGCTCGCCACCGCGGTGACGATCGCGCTGATGACCGACGCGCTCGCCGGCCCGGACGACGAGCTGCCGGACAGCCGGGACACCGACCGACGCGGCTGGTGGGGCGACGTCGACGCGGCCGAGATCTGGGACGGCTGGCCGATCGGCTCGAAGCTCTGGCTGCGATCCCGGACCACGATCACCGGCACGGCCGCCCGGAAGGGATCGACGACGGTCCAGATCGAGGATGACATCCGCGAAGCGCTTCAGCCGTTTCTCGACCGGAAGATCGCCACCCGCCTCGACGTCACCGTGGTGCGCGCCGGTGTCGAGCGGATCGCGGCGACCATCGTCATGTATCGCGGCGACGAGATCCTCCTCGACTTGAGATTTTCCGACCTCTGGGCTGGGGTCGCTGTGTCCGCGCCGACCGGCTGACCGTCCGCCACCTCAACCACCGCCCGAGCCGTCCCGCCGGAAGCCGCACGCGCGGCGCGCCTGAGGCTGATCCATGCCCTTCGCTCTGCCGGACCTGCCGACCGTCCGGCGGACCAATCGCGACAACCTGGCCGCCTTCCTGAAGGGCGCGGACGCCTCTGTGCCGAACAACGCCCTGCGCGTGCTCTCGGACCAGAACGCCGGCGGCGCGTTCCTGAACCTGAAGTACCTGGCCTACATCGCCAAGAACGCCCTGCCAGATAAGGCCGAGGGCGACTGGCTGCTGCGCTGGGCCTACATCCTGTTCGGCGGCCCGAAGGCGGCGACCTTCGCTTCCGGCACGATCGCGGTCACCGGCGTCAAGGGGACGCTCCTGCCGGCCGAGTCGATCCTCGCGACCTCGGACTCCGTCGAGTACCAGACCAAGGCCGACGTCTACCTCTCAGGCCTCGCCACCGAGGTCGCGGTCGCCTGCCTGACCGCCGGGGCGATCGGCAACCGCGATGCCGGCGCGCCGCTGTCGCTCTCGGTCGCCGTCTCGAACGTCAACGCCGACGCCAAGGTCGTTCGGATCGATGGCGGAGCGGATACCGAGAGCGACGACGACCTGCGCACCCGCGTGCTGCTGCGCCTGCGCCGCCCACCCCAGGGCGGCGACGCCGACGACTACGTGCAGTGGGCTCTCGCCGTCCCCGGCGTCACCCGCGCCTGGTCGAGCCCGAACGGCATGGGCATCGGCACCGTGGTGGTGCGCTTCCTGTGCGACGCGCTGCGGGCCGGCAATGCTGGCTTGCCCACGGATGCCGACCTCGCGGCGGTGCGCGCCTACCTCGACACGGTCCGCCCGGTCTGCGTGAAGGACTTCTTCGTGGTCGCGCCGATCCCGCAGCGGCTCGCGATCAAGATCCGCAACCTGTCGGACGACACGCCCTCGACCCGGCTCGCCATCGAGGCGGCGCTCCAGATGCTGCTCCTGGAGCGCGCCGCGCCCGGGCAGACGATCTACGCGGCATGGGTGTCAGCGGCGATCTCCGAGGTGGTCGGCGACGGCTACTTCGACCTCGACTTCGCCGACGCCGTCATGGCCTCGCCCGGCCACATGGCGAGCCTCGCGGCCTCGGCCGGCGGCGGGATCGCGTACCCATGAGCGACGGGTTCATCCGCCGCGACGGCGAGGACTACGCGCAGGCCTTCGCCCGTCTGCTGCCCACCGGCGAGGCGTGGTCGCGCGATCCCGACAGCGATCTGATGCGGCTCGTGCGGGCCCAAGCCGAGATCTGGGGCGCGGTGGTCGACCCGCGCGCCGCCGACCTCCTGGAGCTGGAGCTCGACCCCCGGTTCACGATCGAGCTGCTGCCGGAGTGGGAGCGCGCCTTCGGCCTGCCCGATCCGTGCGTGCAGGAGCAGTACACCCTGGAGGAGCGCCGCCTCGCCCTCCTCGAGCGCATCGTGGCCGAGGGCGGCCAGAGCCGGGCCTACTTCTACAACATCGCCTCGCGCCTCGGCTACGTGATCCGGATCGTCGAGTACTCGCCGTTCATGGCCGGGATCTCGCGCTGTGGCGACACGCGGGCGACCGGCGTGAACGGCGAGCAGTACCGCTGGCAGGTCGGACCGCCGGAGATCCGGTTCTACTGGACCGTGCGGGTCTACGGCTCGCGCGTGTCGTGGTTTCGGGCTGGCGCCGGCCAGTGCGGCGTCGACCCCATGGTGCGCTTCAGCCAGGCCATGGATCTCGAATGCCTGTTCCGGCGGTACAAGCCAGCGCACACCGAAATCCTGTTCGACTACGCCAACGTCACGCCGAAGTACCAGGAGTACGTGCCCTTCCGGGCCGGCGTGAACCACTGTGGCACTGACCCGCTCCTGAAGATCATCGACCACGGCGGCGACCCGCTGCCGGCCGAGAGCGTGCCCCTCTACTAGCCTTAGCCCCTCAACCGATCGTTCGGCCGCCGCTGACCCGCCGCGCGGGCCGGGCGCGGCCGCGCGCGTCCGGAGCGCCCGCTCGTGAAGTACAACAAGCCCTTCGATCAGACGAGCCCGGCGGCCGGCTACGTCAACGGCAACCCGGCCACGAACACGGCCGGCTCGATCCCGTGCGCCGAGGGCCTGGAATATCCTCAGCGCGAGATCGTCAACGCCATCACCGCGGCGGGCCTCACCCCCTCGAACGACGACCTGACGCAGCTCGCGCAGGCGATCGCGAAGATCGCATCGGGCGCAGGCACCACACCCGGGCAGAGCCTGACCATCGTGAAGGCCGCCGGCGCGCCGTTCAACACCACGGCGCTCCCGACCAACGCCCGGTTCAGCGCCAGCGCGTCGACGGCGGGCTCGGTGGTCCCGGTGGTCTCCGGCCTGACCACCGACGCCGCCGGGAAGCCCTGGGTCAAGAAGAGCGCGAACTCGCTCCTGCGGATCAAGGGCAGCTACTACTGCCACTCCCCGACGATCCCGGGCCAGGGCAACGGCGCGGTGACCGTGCGGGCCACCGTGACGGTCGTCGCTACCGGCGCGACCTTCACCTCAGACGCGATCGTCAACTCGACGTTCCTCGTCTCCGGCGGCGGCGCGGCGGGCTCCGGCGGCAACAGCCCGACCTTCTACTTCACCGGCGTGCCGGCGGGCGCGCTGAGCCTGTCCATCGGGCTCAAGCGCGACGACAGCGGGACGTGGACCACGATCTTCGGCGCCACCGGCGCGGACTTGTCCGGCCTGCCGACCCCCAACCCCTCGCGCTTCGACGCCGACGAACTGGAGCAGACCTCGTGATGCGCCTGCCCGCCACACTCGACGAGGGCGTAATCGGAGCCCTCGGACGCGCGCAGCACCCGGACGGGTTCGGGATCGGCCACGTCTACGACGGGTCCGTGCTCACCGCCCTGGAGATCAGCCCGGACCTGACGCTGGGCGAGGACGGCCGCCCCGAGGGCTACGCGGATGGGGTCGCCGCCGCTCTCCCGCGCCTGAAGGCCGACCTGAAGGCGCAGATCGACGCCCGGGCCGAGGCACTGCGCCTGACCCTGATCACGCCCGGCTCCGGTCAGGCGATGGAGTACCAGGAGGCCTACGCCGAGGCCGTGCAGGTCGACGCGGCCGTGAAGGCCAACCCGGGCGCGACTTTCGATCCGCCCGCTTACCCGATGCTCGCCGCCTCGCTCGGTTACGACGACGACCCGCTGACGGGCGGGCCAACGACCGACATCGCCGGTGAGGCGCGCGCGGTGCTCGCCGCCTACGACTCCTACCAGCGGGCCGGGGCGGCGATCCGCGGCGCCCGGCTCGCGGCCAAGGCAGCGGTTGAGGCGGAGACGGACACCCGCGGCGCGCAGGCCGTCCTCGGCGGGATCGTGTGGCCGAAATTCGACTGATCGTCGCCCGCCCCGCACCACGACCGTCGCGCCGCCCACGGGCGGCTTTTTCATGCCCGCTTGAGGTGCGCTGCTCGTGTCGAACCTCGCCCTGATCCAACCGCAGCGGGTCGACTTCGACACGACGCAGGGGACCGACTGGCTCGACGGCCTGCCGATGATCGGCACGCCCGGCTTCGCCGGCTCGCTCGCCGGCTCGGGCAACGTCGGCAACGGCTCGCTGACGGTCCCGGGCGTCGCACCCGGCGCGGCGCTCGGTGCGCACGTCGCGGCGGTGACCGCGATCGGTGGCGGCCTCACTTACATCTGCGTGACCGATCCCAGCGGAACGGTGACGGCGCAAGGGGTGGCGGGCGTGCCGCTCTACGCTGGCGGGATCACCCTGCTGCTCACGCCCGGCGCCATCCCGTTCGCGATCGGCGACAGCTTCGCGATCGGCGTCGTGCCGCAGGCGATCGACATCACCGGCCTGCGCTTCGACCTCGACGCGCGCGCCTCGGTCGGGGCGGCGACGATCGCGCTGCAGGCTTCGAGCGGCGGCGCGAACCCGGCGATCGCCAACGGCGGCGCGCTCGGCACGATCGCCATGGTGGTCACCCGGGCGGCGATGGCCCGGCTGCCGGTCAAGTCCGAGGGCTACGCCTACGGCATCACGGCGACCGACCCTGCGACCGGCCTCGCGGTCCCGGCCTTCTACGGCCTCATCCACCACACCGCAGTGCCGGCGCAGATCGGACAGGGAGCCTGAACCATGGCGATCCGTGCCTCGTCGCTCGCTGGCCCGAGTATCCCGGTCGGTGGCCCGGCGGGCCTGCCTGGGCAGAGCACCTACGCGGCGTGGCTCGCGCTCGGCAATGTCGGGTCGCTCGCCGACTTCGTGGCGGCGCAAAAGAGCACCAACGGCGCATCGACAGTCTCCGCGCTCACGGATGCCACCCCCGGCTTCAAGGCGCTCAACACGGATGCGGCCGGTCAGCGCCAAGCCATGGGCGCCGCCGGCGCCGGCGACCTCCTCGGCATCGCGCAAGACACCCTGACGGCGCTCGGGGGGAAGCTGGACGCACTCCTCACCGGCATCACGCTCACGGTCGGACCGGCCCCGTCGTCCTATCCGACGGTCCAAGCCGCGCTTGCGAGCCTTGACGGCCAGTTTGTCGGCCGAACCGGGCTGGTCACCATCCAACTCGCAGCCGGCTTCATCGACCACGCGGCCACCGTCCTCAGCGACCGGCCCGACGCCGCGCGTATCGTCATCCAGGGCCAGACCCCCGGCACCACACCGCTCACCGGCATCTCGGGCGTCACCGGTTCGGCCGGCGCGTGGTCCGTTACCGCCAGCTTCGGCTCGATAGCGGGCATGCTGGTCGGCGGGATCGTGCAGCTTACCGGCACCGCGGGCGCGTCGCCGCTGCACGACCTGCACCGCGGCGCGTGGCGGGTGGCCGCGATCACGGACGGCACCACCGCCGTCCTGACCAGCACGGTCTACAACCTGACGCCGCCCACGGGGGCGATCACCGGGACGGCGACCGTCTACAAGTCGCACCTACGCTTCGCGACGGGCGTGAACGCGTTCGACGTCGCCGCGCTCGGCGGCATCACCAACGTCGCGGTGCTCGGCCAGTTCGCCAACGACAACACCATCGGCCTCTGGTCGAAGTCGACCAAGAATTGCGGTCAAGGTCGCGCGATCCTGGGGCCGAACCTCGCGGTCTGCGGCTTCGGCGCCGAGGGCGTGCGCTCGAACTACGTCGGCGGCATCGACGCCACCGGCGTCGTCTCGTCCTCGAACGGCAACAACGGCTTCATGGGTCGCGACCAGGGCCAGATGGCCCTGTTCGGGTGCCTCGCATCGGGCAACGGCACGTACCTGCCGGCAGGGGGCGGTAACGGCCTGCTGAGCCAGAACACCTCCTCGGTCTACGCGGTCTCGTTCGAGGCCTACGGCAACGCCGGCTACGGCCAGTTCGCACGTTCCGGCGGTACGATCCTCAACCAGACCGGCCAGTCCGCGCGCGCGGTCGGCAACGTCCGCGGCTTCGCCACCCTGTGGGGTTTCCTGCAGGACGAGGGCGCGATCGCCGCCTGGAACATCATCGACTTCCACAACGACAACGGCCGGATGATCATCACGGCGGGGTCGTCCACGAGTGCGCAGGTCAACGCGGTCGTCACCATCAACGGCGGCCAGACCGACGCCAACGGCGGGTTCACGATCACGGCGCCGACGTTCAACGGCTTCGTGGCCAGCGCGGCCGGGCGCATCGACGCCGCGAACGCGAACGTGGTGAGCGTCGGAGCAGGATCGGCGCCGTACTACGAGGGGCCCGGCGGCACGATCGTCTCGACCGGTGCTGTCGGCTTAGCCGGCCGTTACAGCGCCGAGGCCGGGCGGGTGCTCCAGACACAGTCCGCCTCGCCCTACACAGCGAACGCCAACTTCACCGCCGCGATCCCGCTGGACGACACGATCCCGCAGATCACCGAGGGTACGCAGATCCTCTCGGTGCCGATCACGCCCGTTAGCACGACGAGCAAGGTGCGGCTGCGGTTCGTCATGGATGGCACGATGGCCTCGGCGGGCACGCTCATCGTGGCGATCTTCCGCGTGGGCCAATCCGACGCGATCCGCGCCCGAGCGGTGTCGATCGTCGCGAATAATGGGATCCAAGTGATCGCGCTCGAGGTCGACGACGCGCCAGCCACGACCGCGGCCGTGACGTACACGGTGCGGATCGGACCCGACAGCGGCACAGCCCGCCTAAATGGCACGGGCATCGGGCGCCTCTTCGGCGGGTCCGGGGCCGCCACGCTCGTGGCCGAAGAGATCAAGGGCTGACCGCCGGCTGCTCACTCGCTCACCGCCTGCGCTGACACGCTGCAGGGCGCTCCGAAGTCTACTTCAGCCCAAGGCACCTGATGTCCTCTACGTCCGCCCTGCAGGCGCGCGTGGCCGCGCTAGCGGCTGGGCTGCAGCCTTCCTCGCCGGCCTCCGACCCCGCCGTCGTCTCCAGCGTGTTCACTGCCGCGATCGCTGGCCTCCAGCCGGCGAGCGATCTGCTGACCGCGTTGACCAGCACCGGCCAGCCGGTCCTGCGCACTGCGGGCGCGGGCTATCAGGTCCAGCCGGACCGCTCGATCCGCGGGCCGGACGGCCAGCGGTTCATCGCCCGCGGCATCACCTTCCTCGACGGGCTGTTCATCAGCCTGGAGACGCGGACGGACTATCACTACCGCGCCGTGCCGGGTCAGACCGTCACCTCGGGCTTGTCCTCGCAGACCGGCTACGAGCCGACCGTGTGGGGTGCGCCGGACGGCTCCGACGTCCGCGCCCGGATGCGCGCCTGGGCGTCCGCCGGCGTCAACCTCCTGCGCGTCGGCATCGAGCCGGCGGTGGCCTACACCACGGCGGCCGGCGGGTACTCGTCGCACTGGGCCATGCTCGACATCGTGGTCGACGAGGCGAACAAGCTCGGCCTCGTCGTCCAGCTCCAGAACGGCAACGATGCGGTCCCGACCGCGCTCAACGTCGCCTTCCTGGCGCAGCTCGCCGCGCGGTACGCCGGCCGCCGCAACGTCTGGATCAACCCGGCCAACGAGATCAACTGCTCGACTGGCGGCGCCGACTGCACCAACCCGACCGTGTGGGCGGCCGAGCAGGCCCAGTACGTCGCCGCCATCCGTGGCGCGGGGTTCGCCGGCCCGATCGTGCTCAACGCCACGAACTACGGCGAGGCGGTCAACGCGGTCGCGAGCGCGCTGTTCAACACCGCGACCTTCGCCAACGACCCCAACCTGATCCTCGGCGTGCACACCTACCAGGGTGCGGAGGCGACCTTCGCCGAACGGCTGGCCTCGCTGCAGGCGGCGTGGGTGGCCTATGCCGGGGTGTTCCCGCTGATCATGGACGAGGTCGGGCTGTCGCACGACGGCACGATCCGCGATCCCGCGCTCGATCCGACGGCCAACACGACCACCTATCCCGTGTCCTCGCCCTCGGTGCTGGCGAGCCACTACAACTGGACGATCGACCTGCTCGGCTGGGCCCGGCGGATGGCCCGCGAGACCGCGTTCTCGGGCATCACGTTCTTCTCGGGCTCGTGGTACGTGCCGGGCCTCGGTGTCCACGATCCGAACAGCCTCAAGCTGCGCGACGGCACCTGGACGCCGTTCGGCGGCTACGTGCGGGATTACTGGCTCTGCCCCCCAGCGGAGACCACCACCTTCGCCGGCAAGTCTCTCGTCAACCTGCTGTACAACGCCGACATGGCCCTCAACACCCGCGGCTTCGCGGGCGGGGCGGCGGCCACCGGCGTCGGCGCCTGGGACGGCTGGGTCTCGACCTCCGACGCCACCAGCGTGACGCGAGCTGCCGACGGCACGATCACGCTGTCGGCGGGCTTCCTGCGCCAGACGGTCCGCGATCTCGGCTCCGCAGTCGCCGGATCGGCCCTCGTGGTCTCGGTGGCCAACCTCGTCGGCGCGCTCAACGTCTACGTCGGACCGCCCGGCAACCCGACCCAGTTCCAGTCCACCCTCCAGGCGGCTCGGGGCCGTGGCGTGGGCGCGGTGTTCCAGATCCCGACCACCCTGACCGGCGATCTGGCCGTGACCCTGGCCCCGACCAGCGGCGCGGCCGCGTTCAAGGAGCCGCAGGTCGAGCGCGGCTACCGACCGACGCAGTTCGACCGGCGCCCGCCCGCGATCGAGCGCGCCATCGCCCGGCAGCACCTGCAGCGCATCGGCGACCCCGCCGGCGCCAACCAGGTCGTCGGCACGCTGGTGGCGTTCACCGCCAACACCCTGACCTTCGCGGTGCCGTACCCGGCGCCGATGCGGGCGGCGCCCGCGAGCGCGGCCTTCGTCGGCACGCTCGGCACCGATTACGGCGTGGCCGTCAACGGCGCCGCGCAGTCGGGCTTCACCTTCGCGACGCAGAACCTCGGGGCGGGCGGGCTGAAGGTCGTGGCGACGAGTTCCGGCGCTCACGGGCTCACCGCCGCGTCGCTGGTCGCCTTCTTCACCGCCGCCGGCGCCCTCCTGCTCTCGGCCGAGTAGCGCCGCCCGCACCGCCGACCTCACCCGCTGGGAGCCCGCCCCAGTTCCCCGCCGCCCGCTCGCGCCAACGAGGTCTCCAGCCATGGCCACCACGGTCATCGACACCGCGGTCTGGCAGGTCGTCGTCCCGCTCAAGCCCGCGCTCGATCTCACCGGCTCGCGTCTGACCGCCGCCCTCGCCGATCGGTTCGGCGGCGCGGTGGTGGCGCTGGACAGCGCAGTCGAGGTCCCGGGATACGACGGCGCCCACCAGATCGCCTGGACCGCCGACCCGGTCACGCACCTCACCGACCGCCTCGTGCTCACCGTCACGCGGGCCATGCGCGGATCCTGGCTCGCCGCCGGCCCAAACGGTCTGCCCGGGCTGGTCACGCTGTTCGCTGACGTGAAGCGGACGGTGGCGGGCTCCGCACGCGACCCCGAGCTGCTCACTCGCGCGAGCTTCGCGGTCGTGCCCGGCACGGACTCGCCCGCCGTGGCCGCGGCCGCCAGCAGCTTCCAGGCAGTCCTGTCCGCACAGGGCTTTCAGCCGATCACCGCGACCGCACTCGCGACCGGTCCGCAGGGCCCGCCGGGATCGCCCGACACGCTGGCGGCGCAACGCGCCATCGTCACCGCCCTGATCTTCGGCTGAGCGCCGACCCGCACGCCGATCCGGACCCTACAGCCCGCCGTCCAGGAGAGCCCTCGTCATGGCCGATCCCGCCCTGGTCTCCGTCCAGGCGACCGATGCCCGCTACCTCACGCTCAAGCACCAGCCCGAGGGCACGGGCTTCAACGCCGACGGCACCGCGCTGTGGCCGGCCGACCAGTTCACGTTCGCGCTCGCCCGGGATGGTGTCGTCCGCCTCGTGGACGCCGGTACCGCGATCCCGACGCCGCCCGCCGTGCAGTCCAACGACGTCCTCGGGCGCACCCGCAGCGGCGTCACCGGCAGCTTCACCGTCTCCGACCTCGCCGCCTTCCTGAGCGCCGGTGGCAACTCCGGCGGCGGCGGCTCCGGCGGCTCCGGCCCGAGCCCCAGCACCGCCATCGTCAACGCCCTGATCTTCGGTTGAGGCCAGCCCCATGAAGACCGTCCTGACCTCCGGCTACACGTTCACCGCGTCGGCCAAGACCCTCGACTTCTCCGGCACGACCGGCTTCGACGTGCGGCGCCTGCTCGCCGTGCTCAACCTGACCCGCGGTGCCGTGGTCTACGCCGTCGGCACCGCCGGGCTCGGGTACTCTGCCCTCACCGGCAGCGTGGTCACGCTCGCCTTCGACACCAGCGCGCACGCCAACGGCGATGCGATGATGGTGCTCTATGATGCGCCGAACACGGGTGCGCAGGACGCCACGCTGCAGTCGATCCTGACGGCGCTCGGCGCCCCAGTCCTCGCATCGGGCGCGGCGACCGAGGTGACCCTGCAGGCGATCAAGGCCGCGCTGCTCGCCCAGGTCGATTTCGAGAGCAGCCTCGTCACCGATGGCGCGAGCTTCTACGTGCGCCGGGAGACGGCCAACGAGGGCACGGGCGTCATCACCGTGACCTTCACCGACATGGCCGGCAATGCGGCCAGCCCGGTCGTCGCCAACCTCGTGCCGGCGGCGAGCGGCAATACCCGGGTCGTCGAGACCGCGCTGTTCGACGTGACCACGGGCGGCACCGGCACGTCGGTGGGCGATATCGTCGCCCGCGTCATCGTCTATGACACCCGCACCAACACCATCGCGGCGGCCTACTGGCACAACCTGACCACGGGCGCGGCCCTGGCCTCAGCCCCGGCAGCGGGCGCGATCATCGAGCAGGTGCGCAACCTCGCGGCCGGCGCATCCACGAGCGCCCTGCAGACCGCCGGCAACACGAGCCTCTCGAACATCGACGGCAAGGTTCCGGCCAAGGGGCAGGCCGCGATGGCGGCTTCAACGCCGGTCACCATCGCGTCGGATCAGTCGCCGGTCCCCGTCACGCAGGGGGCGACCAGCGCCTACGCGGTCCAGCGCACCACCGGCATCGGCACGACGGGCGTGCTCGTTTCGGCCGCCGATACCACCAACCGCCGCACGGTTCGGAACACCGGCTCGATCGCCCTTGAGATCGTGTCGGCGCTCGGGGCGGCCTACGGCACGGGGCATCCCTTACCCGCCGGCGAGAGCTTCACCTTCGACGCATCCGGCCGGACCACCGCCGCCATCTATCTCGCTGCGGCTTCGGCCGGCGGGACCGCATCCGTGATTTCGTACTGAGGGACTTCTCATGGCTGGTCCGTCGACGGGCGTAGGCGCCGGGGCTTCGTCACGCGCGAACCGTGGCGGGCCTGGGCCACTTGTGGCGCAGCTGCTGCTCATCCCGCCGAACGGCTACGGCTACACACCGCCCTTCAGCATCTATCGGTATGTGTCTCCGTTTTCGGTTTGGTACGGCCACACCTTCGACGCGGCGGCGCTCAAGCCGACCGCGACGCAGACGCTCTACGTCGGGGCCGGCGGCGACAACGCCAAGGATGGCCTGTCCTGGGCCAACCGCCTGCGCTCGCTTAAGCAGGCGCTGGTGCGAGCGCAGGCCCTCGGGAACGCTGCCACGCCGCGCATCCTCGTGCAGGCCGGCACCTACCGCTATTCCAGCGTGGACGGCACCGGCATCCAGGACAGTTTCGCGGGCCAGTATTACGACGGGCACGCGATCATCGAGCCGTGCGACGCGACTGGGACCGTGCTCACGGGCGGGGCGGCCTCCGCGCGCCGCATCGTCTCGTTGCACGATCAGGTCATGCCGGCGTTTTCGCTCGTGTCCGGCAGTGTCTACGTCAGCACGTACACCACCGAGGTCCCCAGCCCCGGCTGTGCGGATCTCTCCATCCTGAACGCCAAAGGCTTCCCGCAGGCGCTGCTCTACGCGCCGCCCGCCTCAACCTACGCCAACGAAGCGGCCATCGTCGCGGGCGTTCAGGCTCAGGCCACGCAGTACGGCTTGGGGGCGTGCTGGCTCGATACGACCAACAAGAAGTTCTACGTTCAGACGGCGAACGGTCGCGCGCCCGATAGCAACATCGTCGTGATGGCCGGCGGCATCAACACCAACCAAGCGTCTGCGCGCAACCTTTATCTCGGCGGACGCTATCAGGGCGTCGAGCAGTTCTGGACGCGCGATGTTCACCTCTGGGGTGGCTGCCCGCTTTATCTCGCGATCAACCAAGGCAACAGCGAGAACCGAGGCATCACTTATGTCGCGCAGGACGGATCGACCCTGTACTCATGCATCAACGGCGTGAACGTCGATGGCGCCGGGACGATCATTCATCTGCGCCACGTTTCGGATTATAGCTACAAGGACGGGTTCAACTACGACCAATCTTCCGCTCTCGACCCCAGCGCGACGGCGGTGTTGCGCTTCCACGAGATCGACTGCACGGCGGACTGGAACGGCAATTCCAGTCAGAGCGACGATAGCGACAATGCCTCGTCCTGCCACATGCGATCCATCGGTGTGCGCGTGAACACGATCGCCGCCCGCACGCTGAACCGCGCCTTCCACGACATCCAGGCCGCCCAGACCTGGAACCTGGGATGTCAGGCGCTGAGCTGCCGCCAGACGGGGGCGCAGAGCACCGGGTTCAACGCCGGTTACGCGCCCAACTCGGCCGAGACCGCGAAGATGTGGCTCGATGGCTGTATCTCGACTGGCAACGCCTACGATGTCGGTGCGGACAAGGGCGGTACACTCTACACCGCCAACATGCGATCCGGTCTCGTGCAGAGCGGCACCGGGGGCACGTTCGCGTCCTTCAACTCGCCGCCCGTGCTCCCGGGCGCGGTCGGCACGTTGAGCGCCGCCGCGGCATCAGCCTCGACGGTGCAGCTCACGTTCACAGCGGCCACCGGCGCGACCGGCTACCAGTACACGATCAATGGCGGGACGACGTGGGCGGCGCTCCCCTCCGACAAGATCGCCATCGGCCTGAACGCGAGCACGGCGTACACCTTCCAGGTCCGGGCGGTAAACAGCGATGGTGTCGGGGCGGCATCGAACACCGCGAGCGCGACGACCCAGGCCAGCGCCACCCCGACGAACATCGTCCAGAACGGCGATTTCGCCAGCGGCACGACGAGCTGGAACAACTTCGGGTTTAACGGCAAGTCGGTGTCCGCCGGCAAAGCCACGTTCGCGAACACGCCGGCTTATGACGGCATCAACCAGAGCCTCACCCCCACGGCGGGTAAGTATTACGAGCTAAAATATACCCTTACACTGACCGCGGGCAGCTTGGTGGTACAGCTTACGGGCACGGGCGGAGTTTCCGACACGGAGCGTTTTGCTGGCGGAACATTTACAGTTCGCCTTCTGGTGGGAAGCGGCGTGACCGGAATGCAATGCATTCCGGGCGGCAGCGGGTTCTCGGGCACGTTGGACGACGTGTCTCTGATCGGCCCGTACAATACTGCGACGGTGGGCGGAGCCTAATAGCCGCCCCGCCCCCCATGGCTAACGCTGTGCGGGGCGTTCCTGCCCTGATGCCGGCCCGCTGAACGCGCGCCTCGCGCTTCCTGACATTACGGAGACCACCATGCTCCTGCAGCGCCTCGCGCTGCGGGCCGCAGTCGCTTGCGCGCTGTGGTTCGCATCCCCGCCGGCCCACGCCCTCGAGGGGCGGGTGTCTTGGTACGGCTCCGAACACGGGCAGGCGCGGAACGACGTCGCCTGCAGCCGCCGGACCGTCGGCCACCTCGCCGGCCGCTACAATCCGCAGGGCATGACGGCGGCGCACTGGACGTTGCCGTGCGGGACCCGGGTGCGGGTGACCGACCTCGCCACCGGCCGCAGCGTCGAGGTCACGGTGAACGATCGCGGGCCGCACCCGCGTCTGCGCCGGGCCCTCGATCTGGCGCAGGGCGCGGCCGAGCAGCTCGGCATCATCCACCGCGGCATCATCCGGGCGCGCCTCGACATCCTGCAGTCCGGCGGGCGCGTCGCCGGCGCGGAGTGATGCGGCGCCACCTCTTGGCGGCGATCGCCGCCGCCCTGCACCTCGCGACCGACGCCACGCCCAGCGTCGCTCGGCCCAGGCCACGCCTGCCGCCCGGCCCGAACATGTCGGCCTTCCTGCGGGCTGGCCCGATCGCACCGGACGGCACGCTCATCCGCGACGGCGAGCGCCTGCGTACGCTGGAGCTCGACGATCTCACGCCGCTGCGCCTGCGCTTCACCATCCTGTTCTGAGGATCGTCCCATGACCGACTGGAAGCGGATCCTTCCCGCCGTCGCCCCGGGTGCGCGCGCCGACCTCATCGCCGCGTTCATCGCCGCGGACGCGCGCATCGCGGCCGCGGAGATCACCACGCCGCTGCGCCTCGCCCACTTCCTCGCCCAGGTGGCCACCGAGACCGGCGGCCTGGCGCGCCTGGAGGAAGGCCTGTCCTACACCGCCGAGCGGCTGTGCAAGGTCTGGCCTGCGCGCTTCCCGACGTTGGCCGCGGCCAAGCCCTACGCCCGCAACCCGAAGGCGCTGGCCGAGAAGGTCTACGGTGGCCGGCTCGGCAACGTCCGTCCCGGCGACGGATGGCGCTATCGAGGCGGTGGTGCGCTCCAGACCACGGGGCGCACGAACTACCGCGCCGCCGGGTTCGAGGCCGACCCGGACCGCCTGCGCACGCCCGGTCCGGCGCTGGCCGCCGCGCTCACCTATTGGGCCGACCACGACTGCAACGCGCTCGCCGACGCCGACGACGTCGAGGCCCTGCGCCGCCGGATCAACGGCGGCACGGTCGGGCTGGCGGAATGCCGGGCCTACCTCGCCAAGGCGAAGGCGGCGCTGCGGGTGATCCCGGCCCAGGCGAAGCTGAAGGCGCTACGCTACCCCGTCGGTGCCGTTGACGGCGACCACGGCGACCGCACCACCGCGTCCGTGCAGCTCCTGCAGAAGAAGGCGGGCCTTCCCGTCACGGGCGAGCTCGACGACGACACGCTCGCCGCCCTCGACACCGCCGAGCCGCTGGCGGTGCCGACCAAGGATGCGAACCTCGCCCAAAGCCGCACGGTCCAGGGCGCGGGCGTGGCCGGGTCCTTCGGCTTCGCCGAGGTCGCCCAGAGCGTCAGCGAACTGAAGGACCAGGCTGAGAGCGCGCAGGCCCAGATTTCGGCCGGAACCGTCTTCGGCTTCGTCATGGGCGCGCTGATCGTCGCCGGCGCCCTCTACGCCCTCTACGCGCGCTGGGACGATGCCGGCCGGCCCGTGCCGGGGTTCCTCGCGTGCCGCTTCCCCAAGCTCACCGGAGCGCGCGCCTGATGTTCGACTTCTCCTGGACCAGCATCCTTGTGGGCTTCGCGTCCCTGCTGTTCGCGGCGATCTCGCCGGTGACGCTCAAGATCCTCGCGGCCGCCTTCGCGGTCCTGGTGATCGGGCGGATCGTCCTGCCCGCGCGCCTGCGCATCGTCACCTTGACGGCCGCCGCCGGCGTCGCGGCCTTCGCCTTCTGCTGGCAGGCGGCCGTGGCCGATGGCGCCCGCCGCATGCTCGTGCACGATCACGCCGTGGCGCTGCAAGCCGAGCAGCTGCGGGCCGAGAAGGCGGAGGCGATCACCCACGAGGCGCTGGAGCTCCGCGCCCGCGACCAGGTCGCCCGTACCGCCGACCTCTCCAAGATCAAGGAACTGACCGATGCGCTCGCTCGTGATCCGCGCCGCGATGGCGTGTGCCTGCCTCGGCTTTGGTCTCAGCGCCTGCGCAAGCTTTAGGGCCGAGCTGCCCGCGATCGATCCGGCCGCACCGGCCGACATCCGTGTGACGCTGCCAGCACCGCCCGAGGGCGTGGCCGCGTGCCTGCGCGAAGCCTTCCAGGAAATTCCGGATCGATCGCTGACCCGGGCTGACATCGTGCGCATCATCGGACGGGCCAAGGTTCTGGACCGCGCCAAGGCCGCCTGTGGCGAGCGGGCGCTGACCTGGATCGCCGCGGTCCGGCGCGACTTCGCCAAGCCCTGAGGCTCGACCAAGGCTCGCGAAAGTTTCGCGAGCCTTCCCGGTCTCACCCGCGCCCGTCCCCTCTCACCCATCACATCCAACGCGGCTTGCCTCTCACCTGAGGCCGGTCCGTGCCAATCACCGCGCGACCGGAACGCCGGCGCGCGCCTCTCAGGCCATGGGGGCCCATCATGCCCGACACCGGATCGGATCACGGCCGGCCCGCGATGGAGGTCGCGTTCGCGCGCTTCGAGGGCTCGGTCTCGGCCGAGATCAAGAACCTCGCCCACGACGTGAAGAACCTCGTGGCCTCGCTGGCCGCCTACGCCACGACGCGCGACCTCGCAGCGGCCGAGAGCCGGATCGACAAGCTGGAGCGGGCGCAGACCTGGCTCATCCGCACGATCGCGGGTGCCCTCATCACCGCCTCAGTCTCCGGCGTCGGCGGCCTGGTGTGGTGGGTCGCCAGGGCGAGCCACCCATGAGCGGCGCCGAGTTCCGGGCCTACAAGGCCGCGCTGGCCGCCTGCGTCGTCGCGTGGCTGCTGCTCATCGTCTTCCTGGCCGGCCCCCACGTGGCGGCTGGCCTCATGCCCGTGCGCACCGAGCTGCGCGTCGACCGCATCGCGCGCACCCGCGAGCGCCTGTGCTGGGACCTGTCGGGGCTCAAGGTCCGCGACGGCTCGACCGACGATCTCGACGTGTTCCTGTACGCGGGCGGCATCGCCGGGCGCATGGTCGTGGCGGTCTACGGCGAGGCGGACGGCATCCCGTGGCGCAGCATCGGCGCGACGCCGATCGGTCCGTTCCACAAGCGCTACTGCGTGGATCTCGGCCGCGTCCCGGCCTCGGCACCCGTGCGACTGGAGATGACGGTGTACTACCCCGACGCGTTCGGGTTGCTGCGCGTGCCGCTGCGGATGCCGGATGTGAGCGCGCCGGCCGTGGCCGAGTAGCTGCCGCATCACGCCCCGCTTCACACCTTAAGGCGCCCTGGCTTCGGCCGGGGCGCCTTTCGTCGTTTCAGGATGCCTGGATTAAACCGAGCCCTGACTCCGTTTACTGTCTGAACGCCACCTCACCCCCGCCGGCACTGCCGCGCAGGGCTTCCTTTTGCCCGCAGCCCAGCCCGGTTGTGGGCAGGGAGCGTAAACGATCTGGAACACCCGACGCCGCCGTCTTCATGATCGGGAACCGCTCGCGTCGTCGCGCGTAGACAAGACCTCAACGTCCCCACGAAACCAACCTTCAGCCCCGCCGGCACCGCCGCGTGGGGCTTTTTCTTCGGTCGCTTTGCCTATGGGAACAGGTCCCCGGACATGCTGGCTCGCCGAGAGTGAGAGACAGGCAGAGTAATGGGGATATTATGTTTCCACCACGGGTTGTCCGGTATCGAGTGCATCGGAGATCTACCGTGAAGAAGCTTCTACTTGGCGCCTGCGCCCTAGCCCTGTCATCCTTCGTCATGACCCAAATGACGACATCCGCTGACGCACGCTCGCGTCACATGAAGTCGGCCAGGTCGGCCGGCAGCCCTATCACGAACAACACTGGCGGACGCGGTTCGTCGAGCTCCGCCGCGGGGGGTAATGCAGGCCAGCCATCCCGTGGGTCGCGGTCGACGGGCGGCAGTGGCGGGGGCAGTGGCGGCGGCGGCTGAACGAGCTCCCGTATTGCGTCCAGCCCGCCCGGCCCAGCGCCGCGGCAGGTTTTTCTTTGCCCGTTTCCGCGGTAGGATTGCGCCGGATCCGAGCCCTTAACCCCCCAAGCATGGATCCGGAAAGCCCGCCCGGTTCAGCGCCGCGGCGGGTTTTTTTCGCTGTCAGCTCGATTGTTCGCACAAGAGCACGGTTGCACACCCCACAACTCCGAGCCTGAGAAGCCCAACCAGATCCGACCGTTTGTTACTCATGGTCGCGACCGTGCGCCGGGCTGAGCCTCAATTTCGGCCAAACATTACTCAAGTCAGTTTATTCCCTCGATGGATCTGATAAGGCTCGGATCGCCGAGAATAATTGCTCATTATTCGACCGTTGCTTGGCCCGGCGTCAGATCTAGATGCTGACAAGCTAATCCCTCAAAGCTGAATTGAGCTCCCAAATCGTGCTTATCCATCTTGGTGCAAGATCACTCGAGCACCATAACGGCTATTATTAACGTTGATTATCGATTTGTGGGTTGATCCAAAGTGACAAGCGCCTGGGTTCGATTTTACGGAAAAAAACTTATGCTACCCTGCGCCTCACAACTGGGTAACGCTTTGACAAAGGTCCGTTAATGAGTTCCCCCAAAAGAGCGACTAGCAATGTAGATAGCAACCATTACTATGCACTAGATCTGATCAGAATTTTTGCTGCATCGATAGTCTTATTGAATCACTTCGCATCCTATTCATCAAATAACATTGCAGTCACGAAGGGTGAAAATCGAGCTTATGGCTTTCTTTGGGAATTTTATAATGTTGGCGCAGTTGGGGTTGAAATATTTTTTGTCATTTCAGGTTTAGTTATAGCGACCAGCGTTCCTACGGGCTCCGGATTTAGTGCTGCAAAAGGTTTTATGCGGCGCAGAGCGCAAAGGATTATTCCTACGCTTTGGATGTCCAGTTCGGTCAGCTTTTTGGCATTGTGCTCCATACAGCAGGACTGGATTTCACTGTTGGATGCGTTTATCAAATCAAGCCTGCTTCTTCCTTTGGGGCCATACGTCGACGGTGTAGTTTGGTCTCTGATCGTAGAAGTCTTCTTCTATACCTTGGTGGCACTTACCATCCTTAGGTCCAGCAAAAATCGGCTGGAAACGCTTGCTGCTGCAATTGCCATCTTCAGCGTCACATATAATTTGATATTATTTTCCTTCACCGTCGGATTGTTCGACTACAATAACGATATTGCTTTGTCAGTTCTCCATCGATTTCCATTTAAGTTGTTTTTGCTGAGGTATGGGGTATTTTTCGCGCTCGGAATTTACATATCCGTTTTGAAAAGAAAACGTTGTATAAAAATTGCTGTTCTTGCCTTGACCTGCTCAATATTTTGCGTCGCGGAAATAATTTCTTCTTCTGAGTTAGAAGCTGAAAAAACCTTGTTAACGGTCTTTGTTTGGCTAACATGTGTTGCTGTAATCATAGTGACACTGCTGTCGAAAGCTACGCCTAGCGTGATTTCACGGCTTCGCTTAAGCAAGCCGATAAGATTCCTTGGTGATCTGAGTTATCCGCTTTATCTCAATCATTATACTCTCGGTATAGTTCTGACGTATCATTTGAGGTACACTAATAGTTCCTTGCTCAAATTTGAGTTTGTAATTTGCGTCGTAGTTGCAACGAGTGCAATAATTCTGGCTGCTGAAAATTATATGCGTCATCGTTTATTCGGAAAACAGCGGAAATTCGTAGGATACGCCGTGAGCAAACCTTTGGCATCATTCGAGCCACCCATCCCAACTCAGGAAGTCCCGCTTACGGTGCCAATCCCATATCGGTGAGTGGGATCAATCATCCTCGATCCGCACTACGTCGAGTCTCGGCTCGCCCAATCGCTGGTGGGATCAGCCTTCAACCGATGGCGTCGAGGACGAACCGAAGCGCTCTTGCAGCTCGATCCGGCCGGCATCGGTGATCTGGTATTCGGCGCTCTTCGTCCCCGGATCCGTTCGCCCGGTGGTCACGACGAGGCCGAGTACCTCCAGCCGTCGCAAGAAGGCGCTCATCTGATAGAAGCGCGCGCCGGTCTGGGCGAGGGTCTGAAGGCGGTACAGGCTGGTGGGCGCGAGCTTGTGCATCGTCCGCCAGTGTACCGACCGGCGGTTGCAGCGACAGGGGGCGCGGCGCTCCCCCGCCCTGTGAGCAGATCGGGGCGGGGCTAAGCGAGTCGGCTGGGATGCTCACTACCGAGGTCGCCGAGCTGACAGGCTACTCAGTCGCTATTCGTTCAAGCGGTGCTGCCGGCGAAAGCTTGGCTCGTTTCAGTCCCCTTCGGCGCCTTCCCGGAAGCTCACGATGCGATCAATCCTGCCGGCCTCGTCTATCTCGATTGTCACAGCCAGCGCGTCACCGTCGGTATCCTCAAGCACCAGACAGATGGTGTTGGAGTCTTCGAACAAGCCGACGATCCTGAAGACCGGCAGCAGCCCCGGATACGCCTCTAACTCCGCCTCAAACTCGGCCCTGGTGGTCAGGCGGAAAAGAGGGACTGGCTCCCGCATCTTCGGGCGGGCAGCCTCCAATCGCACTGTCGCGGCCAGCTGGTCGATGACGTAAGCACGATCCGAGCGGTTCCAGGCCGCGACGAGGGCCTCGCCTCGCACCGATCCATGCTGAATGCGTGCCTGTCCGTCCGCCATATGCCTGTCCGCAAGAGAGATGGCCAATCACAATAGGGGCCAACGTTTCACGATCTAGCGGCATACGCAGTATTAAATGGGTTAGTACGTCTATTGACCGCATTGCTGGTGGCCTGATGTGGCACGCTACACCAGCAAAGCGGCGACCGGTTCGCTAATTCGGCTTTGGTGCCATGCCTCCGAGCCACGTCGCGTATCGGCTCGGCTCATCGCTGGTGAAATCGGACGCTCCCCCGGCCCGTGAGCCGACGTAGCCGTTGCGGCGCGCAAGGCTCGCACGGCAGTGGTCGAAGCGGTGTCGCTCAGCCTTCGATGGGCTTTAACGAGTCCTCGCCAAAGCGCTCTTGCAGCTCGGACCGACCAGCGTCGGTGATCTCGTATTCGGCGCTGTCCCTATCCGGATCCGTTCGCCCGGTTGCCGCCACCAGGCCAAGCACCTCCAGGCGCCGCATGTAGGCGGTCACCCGGTAGAAGCGTGCTCCGGTCTGAGCCAAGGTCTGAAGGCGGTACAGGCTGGTGGGTGCGAGCTTGTGCATCGTCCACCAGTGTACCGACCGGCGGTTGCAGCGACAGGGGGCGCGGCGCTCCCCCGCCCCGTGAGCAGATCGGGGCGGGGCCAAACAAACCGGTCATCAAGGCTTTGCCTCTACCGACGCTGTCACATCAGCCAGCCTTGCACCCGCCGACCACCTGCCCGCCCTCTACTCCTGACGCGAGCAGATCGAGCGCTTGTCCGAGCATGCCTCGCCGTGCCGGTGTAGCACCCGGGCATCCTCAGCATTGGATTGTCTGCTCCTAACAACTGCAGGGCCATATTCTTGCCGCCGATGGTCGAAAGCTTATGGCAGCTGGGAAGCGGCGCTTGATCAGCGCGGGCAAGGGCAACGTGCCAACCACCCGGCAGCCGACTAATGCAGCGAGGCGGGCAGAGATGATGAGTACGGAAAGGCCCGCAGACGAGCTGGTGCCGGGCGTCATCCTGACCCAACTCTTCCGCGCCGAGGCGGACTTCCTATCTGCGGTGACCGTGGGGTTGGCTACCTGGGGACGCAAACCCGAAGGCGAGGTGAGGCTGCGCCTCTCACGTGTGCCGCGCGACCTCAAGCCCCGCCTGCGCTCGTGGACGAGCGTCTTCGGATCCCGCCAACGCAGCTACTTCCATGCACTCAAGGACGAGCACCAGGAGCTTCTTGTCGAACTCACGCTCGCCACGGAGGAGATAGCCGACAATATGGAGGTCACGCTGAACCTCCGCCGGCCGGACGTCCGCTCCGGTGACCTGCTCACCCTTTCCATCGAGGCCGTCGGCTCCCGGGCTGGAGCAGCCGCCACCGCATGGCTGTCGAGCGGGGCAGAGCGATTGCAGGGGCACGTCGCACTGTACTGCCGGCAGTACGATCAGCTTCAGTACGGCTTGCGTGCCCGGGTAACCTATACCCCGCTGACGGCCGATACGCCGGTCCCAACGCACCTCATGTGGAGCCCGGTGACGCAGTGCAACCTCAACTGCGTCCACTGCATCTCGCGGGATACGCGCAAGTCGGTGCAGCGTGTGCCCGAGTCGATCCGGGACCAAATCCGGTCCTGGGCCGCGGCCGGGCACCTGAAGGAACTCGCATGCGACTACAGCGGCGACATCCTCTGGGCGGACGCGCGCTATGGCGGCGAACTCGATTTCCTGATCGGCCTGGACGTGCCGTTCGTCATCGACACCAACGGCACCCATCTCACCCGGGAGGCCAGCGAGCGTCTGTCACGCTCGAAGCTCGACCACCTGAGCATCTCCCTGGATGCCGCGACCGACGAGACGTTCCGGCGCGTGCGCAAGGGAGCGCCGCCGCTGGCCGACGTGATCGAGAACGTCCGCGCCAGCGTGGAGGCGCGAGAGCGCATCGGCGGCACGCACCGCATCGCCATCAGCTACGTCCTCATGCGCAGTAACATCGACGAGTTTCCCGACTTCCTGCGTCTGGCGAGCGCGGTGGGCGTCGAGATCGTCTACGTCCGGCACCTCATGGCGTTCACGCCGGAGATGGAGGAGGAGTCGCTCTGGCACGAGCGCGAGCGCTTCAACGCGGTGCGCTCAGAGTGGATCGCACTCGCGAGGGAACTCGGCATCAATCACTTCTTCCTGCCGGAGCCGTTCGGGATGGAGGAGGTCGGTGAGCGCCGCCACTGCTCCATACCGTGGCGTGGCGCAGGAGTGCTGGGGAACGGCGACGTGCTCGCCTGCTGCGTGCCCGGCTTGAAGATGGGCAACCTCCACGACAACACGATGGAGGAGATTTGGAATGGCCCCCGCTACCAGGAACTGCGCTGGTCGGTGAACTCTCCGAACCCGCCGCCGTCCTGCAGGACATGCCCGTTCGTCCGCGACATCAACGATCCCGACAGCTACCTGATCCATGGGGCAAAGGCCCGGCTGGGCGCCTGATCGATCCGTAATTAGAGCGGTCGCACGCTCTTAGCTTCGCCGCCGCGCTGGCCGCCCGCGTCGTCGCGTGGGTGCTGCTCATCGCATTCCTGGCCGGCCCCCACGTGGCGGCCGGCCTCTTGCCCGTCCGCACCGAGCTACGTGTCGACCAGGTCGTGCGCACAGCTGAGCGCCTGTGCTGGGATCTGTCCGGCCTCAAGGTCCGCGAGGGCTCGACCGACGACCTCGACGTGTTCCTGTACGCGGGCGGCATCGCCGGGCGCATGGTCGTGGCGGTTTACGGCGAGGCGGACGGCATCCCGTGGCGCAGCATCGGCGCGACGCCGATCGGGCCGTTCCACAAGCGCTACTGCGTGGATCTCGGCCGCGTCCCAGCCTCGGCGGCAGTTCGGCTGGAGATGACGGTGTACTATCCCGACGCCTTCGGCCTGCTGCGCGTGCCGCTACGGATGCCGGATGTGAGCGCGCCGGCGGAGCTGAATAGCCTGCTGTCGCCATTTCACACCCTACTTCACACCCTTGGGCGCCCTGGCTTCGGCTGAGGCGCCTTTTGTCATTGCGGCATGACGGCACTCGAAACGCCTATTGGTCGCAATTCTATCGGATGGCCCGACTTGCACAATGGGGCGCAAGTAGCTCCAATTTTCCGCAGCTTACATTTCAATCCAGAGATGGTCGATCTTGATTGGCTTCATGCCAGGCTTTCGATCATGAACGGACGTAAGTGTTGCGACACGACTTACTACATCATGATCCGACATTGTAAATTTATCAGCTTTCGACCACCCGACGACAGGTGTAGCAACTATGTCGTCGATCCATTGGCTGAGAGTGGTGTGCCAGTGAGAAACATCATGCTCCTGAACATAACCGATCATGGCTGCGCGCTCGTGCGCAGCGCCATGATGACCTGCCTTAAAGCGCTGAACACCGCCCGTCGTACTGATGTTGCTAATAAGATACTCGCGCTGATCCCGGTCCGGAGAGGCCGGGACTGGTAGGCGCTTGCACTCAATTGGAATGAGGCTCTGGTACTCGTTATAAGACCGACCTGTAATCCAGATGACAATGCCCGCGGCCCCTGCGATTAAGTCGATTGAGCGGCGACCGTCGGTTTCATCTGGTTCCTCGCGTCGGAACTGTATAAAATCCCAGCCAGGCGTGTGCCGGCAAACACTATTAAGGCGGGCGCACAGTTGCGCGGAGAGTTTAGTCTCTCCGCTCTCTGCACGCCGGGCGGGATCGTCGCGCCAAGCAGGGAGAGCAGATGCGATGAAGGTAACAAGCGACGAGATCCACTCTGTTGGCAGATGGATGTCGGTGTTTAGTGCGCCGGAATAAGCGGTGGTGTCGCCTTCGTCCGCAAGCATGTCAGAAGCCTTGCGCCCGCAGGTCGGCAAGCACGTCATCGGAGTCGCGCAACGCGATCGATCTTGTCCAGAAACGGTGCCGATCGGGCTTCAGCAGAAACACAAAACCCTTGTCGTAGAGCCGAACGATGCGTGTGATCGTCAGGCCTGAGCGACGACGCTCGCGAAGCAGCGTATCAAGCCGGTCGCGAAGCTCATCAGCACCAGACCAATCCACAGCACCGTCGCCAAAGGCATAAGCCTTACAAACAGCACCTGCCCAAAAATACGCGGTGAGCGATCTAAGCGGGTTTCGGCTGTAAACTTGGTTTACTTGCGAGGTAAGTACGGCATCAAAACTTGTTAGCGCGTCTTCTGGCACCCTCTGCATAATTTTTGCCTCGGTACCGAGTCGGATAAAATCCCGTTGGTACTCAACTATATCTTCGGCAACGATGCGCTCATTGGTGCTGATGTCTAATTTTCCGTCTTTGGGAAACGGAAGGGCGAAGATGTCTGCACTGAAAATCGAGGTTGCGCGCTGTGTATACAGGCGCGAGCTGATGCCCGCTACATAAGCCCGGAGGATGGTTCGTTCCTTGGCGAGCCAGTTTGCTGCTGCACGCAAATCGTCGGCTTGGCCCGGTGCGGAGAAGCCGACGATCTCATTCTTGAAGACGAGGTACCCATTCGTCCAAACGTCGAGATGGAGATCTTGATGCTCTTTCAGTAGCAGCAAAGGCGATTGGAACCGGCGCTCCGTCTTTGGGTCTTTAATCCCAGCTTCGGGCACGACCGAAATCGCAGATCTGTCAATTCCGTTGGCACCTAGGGCGCTGGTAGGCAATAATGGCTTGCCGATCAGATGTGCAACATTGCCGGATGCGTTCTTCTCGCCTCCGAGATAGCCCTCTCCACCATCCCAATTACGCGCAACTGCGTATTCTCCGAGCGTTGGGTATGCGCGCAGCCGCTCGATCAGGTCGCGGGCGCGATTGCCCCCGAGCAGATTGGCTCGCCATACGTCACGCGATTGTGCAGCGTCGGTATTGCGGATCCAGTGCAGATCGTAATAGTCAATGTCGAAGCCCTGCTCTGCAGTAGCCCTTCCACTACGACGGAAGACAGCATGCAGAATACGACCTTCTTGAGCGGGCTTCTGAGCTTCCGCGATAACTACAACGACCTTGGGATCGGCATTGCCCTTTCTGAACAGGCCGCGGACCGACACAAAATCTAGCAGCTCGCGTACGCGCCAGTGCTTCAGGAAATTCAAACGGAATGATCGCGCGTTCTGATTGTAGAGAAAACCCGCCGGTTCGACCATTGCGATGACGCCACCTTCGACGAGCATCCCCATGGCATCGTGCAGGAAAAGGTACGCGAGCTGATTGTCGGCGAGCGCCTCATGCGCCTTGGCATAGGCTGCAGCGCTCTTTTTGGCGCCATCGGTGGTGAGCACGGACTCGAATGGCGGATTGCCAACCAGCACTGCGACCGGTGCAGTCAATAGGCCCTGCTGCTTCGCCTCAAAGAAGCAGCTGTGATGCAGCGTTTCGCCCGTTAGCTGTGGGAAAAGCTTGATGCTCGCCCGGATCTCCTTGGGTTCGAGCGCGTCGCAGAGGCTCAGACAGAGGCTGAATGCAGCGAGCTCGACAGCGCCCTCTTCCAGATCAATTCCGTGGACGCGGAATAGGAGCTTCCGCAGGTCGGCTACGTTCGGACGCTTCCAGCCGTTGCGCGATCGCCAGTGGAGGACGAGCCGCCTGTACGCCTCAACTAGGAATACACCCGAGCCGCACGCCGGATCGAGAATGACACCGTCGGTAGCCATGAGGCTATCGATCCGTTCCCATTCCAGCACTTCTTCAAGCATCAGACGTACGAGCGCAGGGGGAGTGTAGATAGAGCTAGTAGAGTCCTTAACAAACAATTGATAGATGTTGCTTATCAGCTCGACCGGCAGATCACGAAAGGAGTAGAGGCGCCAGAAGCTAATCTGACCAGCCTCGTCCTCATAACCCTGAATTAATCGAGCATAGCGGCCGAGTTCGCTGCTTGAGTATAGTTTGGTCCGGTCGGCGTCGCTCAGTCGGAAAACATGACCGTTGAACCGCTCCTCGAGGACCTCAAGGAGTTTAACAAGCGCTGGTCCATTGACGAGCACCTCGAAGAACCGCTTAGCACCGGGCAGTGCGCGCGCAAAATCCTCGGGTAGAAGGACGAGCCGCTCCTCAAGATAGGCGATCAGCAACGACAGGATCAGTAACCGCCGGCGCAATCGCGCGTCGAGCAGGTCGCTGTCGGAAATTTGAAGGGCAAGCGCACGAACGCCAGCTACCAGTTTGCGGTGCGCCGACTTCGTCGCCGAAAGCATGAGCGCGCACGCCTCGGGATCATCCCATATCGCGCCATTATGGATGCGATCGAAATCCCACCAGATCTCGTGCGCTGCGATATCCGCGCCGACTTTGAGCGTCCGAATAGGATTGCACACCGGAGCCTCGCCCTCGCCCACAAAATCGGGTTCGTGGACGCACCGGAAGAGCTGGATGACGCCGGGACCAACCCGGTAAAGTAGAGGTACGCCGCCCCAACTCCAAAGGCGCTTGTGGAGCTCAGCGAACTCAGCGTCGTTGCTATGGTCTTGGGCGTTGAAGATGAAGGCTTGGGCGACAGGCGCCCGGCGGTGACGTTGTGCTTCGAACAGAACTGCACGTGCTCCATAAGACCGTGCGCGCTCGATGATAGCTACGACGTCGGGCATATGGTTCTTCGGATCGAAGCCATTGACCGCCAATAGGCCCTCGGCGACCTGGAAGTCACCGCTTCCGATGGCAAATAGCCATTGTGCCGATGCGAAGACGTCGCCGGCATGATGGATCGTCATCGCTGCGGTCCACCCTCGTGGGCGGTCGCTACTGGATCGGCAGTGATCATCACTTGAGACGCTTTTTCTTCGAAAGGGCAAAACCCTCCTTAAGGAGCTCGGTCATGCTGATGTCTTGAGCTACTGCGAACCCTTTGAACTGCTTTTTGAATTCAGGGCTGACTTTGAAATTTAGGGACGTGCTTTTTCCGGACTCCGCCGCTTCCTCGACCTTGGATGCAACCGCCTGCCTGCCGGCCATTTGGCGTTTCCTCGAGTGACGCACCGGTATCAGCGACGCCGATCCCAGCAGGCATCCACATTTCTGGCTTTCTTGCAATCCAGAATGGCTTGTTGAGCGTAGAAGCCGGTTGGTATCTTACGCTGCGCGCCCCTCGGACTCTCATCGATGCTGGCCGCGACATTACCGCGGTGCGCTTTGCGTTTCATCAACCATTTCGCCGTATCGCAGCGGCCATATCAGACCTCCCGCCCGCCGTCGCCTCCTGGCGCGACCAGATCGAGTGCCTGTCTGAGCACGCCTCGCCGTGCCGGTATCTGGCCCCGGCGAAGTGGGCGGGGATGCGCACGAGCGCGCTGGCGTTCTGCGATCAGCACGGCGCCGAGGCCCACCGGCTCGGCTGGACTGCGCCGCAGCTCTTCAGCGTGCATCCAAACCACGGCACCCTGCGCGTCGACTACTGCGGTGCGCTGATGGTCGGCGGCACCCCGGCGCGCGGCGTTGAGGCGAACCGAGTGCTATTCGAGCAGACCGCAGCCTACCGCAATCGGCAGGGTCAGGAATGTGGCGTGCCGGTCTGGGAGCTCGCGGCTCGGGCGCGCTAACGCTCCGCCTCATCCTCGGACGCGTGCTGCTTCTTCGTGGCGATCAGTAGGTCGAGCCAAGCGACGGCCGACTCGTGCGCCTCCATAGTCCGGGCGCCCCCGAGGCTTTGGCTGATCTCCCATCGGTGCCAGGAGCGCACGTCGGACAGCGCCTGCAGGTAGCCCTTCTGTTCGTCGGTCACGGTTTGCCTCTACGTCAGCGGCAGACCGGCGCAGGGACGGATCAGGTACGCTGGGAAGCAGAAAGGTGTGCGAGTCTAGATTTTGCCAACTTAACAACCTGGTATTCTGGCTTTTGCCTTTTCGCAAAATTTGGCACGGGCGTGCCGCTTTTCGGCCTGGCTCAAATCTCTTTTAATTTCCGTCCGGCAATATCCCAGTAGTCTCCCATCAAATTCACGTGGAACGCCAGAACTTGATTTCCAAAATAGTGTTAAGTCATTCAACTCCGTCGTATCGAGACCGTCGACAAGGTACTCAGCGACCCTCTCAATGTTCGCCAAATCAACGTCGGCAAAAAGTGAACCTTCGGCCTCTGGCAATTCAGTCCCGCCGGTCGAAGGCGCTGGCCCTGGCGCCGGAAGCGGCGCAGGAGCGCGCGCAGGTTTCACAGTCAAAAATTTAGATACGGTTGCTCGATCCCACTCAGTGGATGTATCGGCTTCTTGCAGCAGTGTAATAGCTTGAGATCCGCGTGCGGGAGTGATCCCTAATAGATGAATGCGCACCCCAAAACTTTGAGCTATTTGAACGCCAATTCTGACGTCTTCATCTCCTGAAAGCAGCAATGCGTCGCTTATTGCATGATTGCGTGCAAGCTCGATCAAATCGGTAACGATCAGCGAGTCAACACCCTTCTGTTGACCCACACTATTCATGTTACCAAGCCGAAGTTTTACGTAATCTGTATGCGCTAGAATTGAATGCTCAGCGGTCAGGCCGCGAGATCCAATAGCTCCATCATACCAATAGATGCGAAGAAGAGAAGCATTTTCGCTTTTCGATTTTGCTGCCGCAGTCAACTCAGCCACTACGGCGGTTTCATTGAGCGATAAAAGCGTGCGAGATGCTTTGGACCCGGTTAAGGCTACAGAGCCTTGCGCAAACAAGTAACCGGCATCAACAAAAACCGCCACGCGCGACATGAGCTAGCCTACAAATAGCGAAGGGCTCCCGCAGGAGCCCTTCTTGTAGGCCGAAACCCTCACATTAAAAATAGCGGAGGGCGGCGGCGATGACCGGAAAATAGGTACGGCATCGCCCGGCGTCAAGGGATTTTTTGTTAATTCCGAAACTGTCAAGTCACTGAAAAAGAAAGCGTAATGTAGTTAACTAACAGGGGTCGCGGCAAATTTATCCCACGCAAAAAGACGAGCGCGGCAAAAAAGCCGCACGGATTTTCCAGTTTTCCACAGGTGAAAAAAGGCGTTCTGAGCGCCGCATTTAGCCTGCCGCTTCAGCGTCGAGCCTGCTGTATGAATGGCCGCTCTACCTCACCGTTTTTGGGTGAGGTTGCTGCGTAATACCGGGAATATCCAAGCGCCAGGCCGGTGATCGTCGGGCTGCGCACTCCAGCCGCCGCCGAGCGCCCGAAGCAGGTGCTGGATCGGTTGGTCGGTCGCAAACTCTTCGGCGAGCTGGTTCGCGTCGAAAAGAATGTGGTCGTGCGCCATCTCAAGGCTTGCCAGCAAACGGCTGCGCGTTGACCCATCGGAAAGGCTCTGCGCAATGCCTCTCGACCCCGCGCGCGCGATCTAGGCTCACGACCTTCGTGAGCTGCGCCATCGCCTTATCCTTTCACCGGATGCGCGAGCAAGATCGCGGTCCGGACCATGTTCCGCTTCCAAGCGGCCTTCGGTTTTCAGCGCCTCGGCCGCGCGTTCGTACGTGCGGATCGTCTCGACGAGGTCGAGGGTCAAGCCCTTCGCGAGTGGGTATGCCTCGGTCGCGAGGTGAGCCAACACCGCGTCGACTGCAGCGTCGACCTCCTGATCGGAGATCTCGGCGACCTTGCGCAGCTCGGAGACGGTGGGGTTGGTGGCCATAGGCCCGGCCCAACGCAGCTGAACGGTCACGTCCACGAATTGGGGAGGGGGGAGGGCGGGGAACGAAATCCAACGAAAACAAAGACTTAACGTTGAGTGTTCGTTAACAGACCTTTTAAACCCGCGCCATCAAGACAATAGGATGGGAAAAAGGGTTCCCGGCGATCCGGATAGGACATCCGGCGAGCTCGGCGCGTTGCGCGATGCCGGGAGGAGGATCCGGTCAGCACCCTCGGGGACGCCGGCCTCTGGGATACCTGGATCGCGGGTACGGCGTCCCGGCGACGTCGGGCGAGCCAGGGCCCCGGCGCTCCGCCGATGGCGGACCCCCGATCGTCGGCGTCGGGTACTTCGCGGGCACCGCCGGCATCCCGAAGCTCTGGTTCGCCCGGGCTGTCCCGCTCGCAACACGGCACCGGACCGGCTTCGGCCCCGCGCGAACGGCCGGGGCTTAACGCGCCGTTAACCATGCGCACGGCAGATTTTGCCCAGCCCGCTCGTTCCGGCGCGGCGACGCCAGACCGGAGGCGACCGTGGCCCTCACCGACCTGCCCGTGATCGGGATGCTCCGCACACGGATGCAATGGGCGCAGGCACGCCAGGGCTTGATCGCCGAGAACGTGGCCAATGCCGACATGCCGGGTTTCAAGCCCCGCGACCTCGTGGAGCCGCGCCTCGACCGGTCGACCGGCGCGGCGGTCAATGCTTCCACGACCCTGGCGCTGACGAGCCCCGCTCACATCGCGCCGGCCGGGCAGGGGACCGGGACCGACTCGAAGCGCGCCAAGGGGTTCGAGATCCGCCCCAGCGGCAACGGCGTCAATCTCGAGGACGAGATGATGAAGGCCGGTGAGAACCAGTCCGACTACCAGCTCGCCGCCTCGCTCTACCAGCACAGCCTGACAACCCTGAAGATCGCCGTCGGCAAGAGCTGACGGTCGCCGGAGCTGATGGCGGCCAGCGCTGAGCGCGCGGGGCGCGGGTCATTCGTCACGGCAGGAAGGCCTTGAGCCATGGAATTCAGCAAGTCGCTCGCGGTGGCGGCCGCCGGCCTCAAGGCCCAGTCGGGCCGGATGCGGATCATCGCCGAGAACATCGCCAACGCCGATTCCGCGCCGGCCTCGGCGGGGGCGCAGCCCTACCGGCGCAAGATCCCGACATTCACCAGCCACCTCGACGACGAGACCGGCGCCCGGCTCGTGGAGGCGGGGCGCGTCCGCCGCGACCCGTCGGCCTTCCGGACGAAGATCGAGCCCGGCAACCCGGCGGCCAATGCCCGGGGCGAGGTGCAGATGCCCAACGTCAACGCGCTGATCGAGAACATGGATCTGCGCGAGGCCCAGCGCTCCTACGAGGCGAACCTCAACATGGTCACCGCCACGCGCAAGATGCTCGCCCAGACGCTGGCGATCCTGAAGTGACCGCGGGGAACGGCTAGCCATGGCTTCCAGCAACTTCGCGGCGGGCGCCTACGCCGCCGTCCAGGGTCTCGCCTCCGGCCGGCCCACGCCCCGGGTGCAGCCGGCCTCGGAAGCGGGCGGCGACTTCAAGCAGTTCCTCGGCCAGACGCTGGACAGCGTCGGCGATGCCGGGCGCAGGGCCGACGCGCAGGCCGTCTCTGCCGCCTCCGGAAAGGCCAACGTGGTCGACGTGGTCACCGCGGTGGCCGAGAGCGAGACCGCCCTCCAGACCATGGTCGCCGTGCGCGACCGCATGATCTCCGCCTATGAGGAGATCATGCGCATGCAGATCTGACGATGGGCGGCGTTCCGACCGAGAAGTCGGATCATCCGGTCCGCTCCCTCATCCTGACGGACCGGAGCGCGGCGCCGGCCTCGCGATGCGGGGCGACTCGAACAAACATCTCGGCCGGCGAGGATCCGCCGCGCCCCGCGTGGGAACCCCTCCGGCCCTCCCGCTCCATGATCCCGGCACAGAACGGCACCCCATGACTGGCCTCGCCATCCTCGACGTCGCCCGCGACGGCATCTTCGTCTTCCTGAAGATCGCCGGGCCGCTGATGCTCGTCTCCCTGGCGGTGGGGCTCGCGGTCTCGCTGGTCCAGGCCCTGACCCAGATCCAGGAGCAGACCCTGATCTACGTGCCCAAGATCGTGGCCGTGTTCGCCGCGCTCCTGCTGATGCTGCCCTTCATCGGCGACGCCATGGCCGGGTACATGACGCGCATCGCCGCGCGCATCGCGACCGGCGGATGACGCACGCTCCGGCCACGACAGGGGCTAGATCCGCGTGTCATAGGGGCGGCGATGAACCTGCTCCTGCCCGGGATCGCGTCGGCCTACCTGATCGCCTTCGCGCGCATCGGCACCCTGATCATGCTGATGCCGGGGGTCGGCGAGCAGACGGTGCCGCCGCGCCTGCGCCTCGCCTTCGCGCTGCTGACGACCCTCGTGCTGTTTCCCAGCGTGCGCCCATTGCTCGGCGGCACGGAGGGCCTGGCCAGCCCGCGGCTGATCGGGCTCCTGTTCGGGGAGACGATCATCGGGCTGGTGCTCGGCCTCACGGTGCGGATGGTGCTGGCGGCCCTGCAGACCGCCGGGGTGATCGTCGCGGCGCAGCTCGGCCTGTCCTACGCCATGACGGTGGATCCGGCGCAGGGCGGCCAGCAGGTGGCGATCGGCAACTTCCTGTCGCTCCTGGGGATCACGCTGATCTTCGCCACCGACCTGCACCACCTCGCCATCCAGGGCTTGGCCCGCAGCTACGAGGTGCTGCCGCCCGACGGCGTCCCGGCCTTCTCGGACGCCCTGATGCTGGCGACCCGGGCCCTGGCCCGCGGCTTCACGCTGGCCGTGCAGATCTCCGGACCGTTCATCGCCTTCGGGATCCTGTTCAATCTCGGTCTCGGCGTCCTGTCGCGGCTGATGCCGCAGCTCCAGGTGTTCTTCCTGGCGGTCCCGGCCTCGGTGATGATCGGCATGCTGATCCTGATCGGCTGCCTCGGCGTCATGATGGGCGTCTTCCTGGACGATATCGGACGGTATCTCGCCGAGTCGGTGGGGCGCTGAGCGACCCGTCCGTCCCGCGTGCAGGCTGAGGTCGGGCAGCGATGGCCGGGGACACCGACGACGAGGACAAGACCGAGGAGCCGTCCCAACGGCGGCTCGATCAGGCCATCGAGCGCGGCGACGTCGCGAACAGCACGGAGGTCAACACCTTCGCGATCCTGGCGGCCTTCACGCTCGCGCTGCTGATGGCGGCCCCCAACATCGCGCAGAACCTGATGTACGGGCTCAAGGCGTATCTCGCGAACGCCCACACCCTTCCGGACGACGCCACCGCCATGCGGCAGGCCATGACCCACGGCCTCTGGCTGTGGGTGCAGGCGGTGGCCGTGCCGGTGGGTCTCGCGGCGGCCGCCGGCCTGGCCGCAGGGCTCCTGCAGCACCCGCTGGTGTTCAGCCCCGAGGCGCTGATGCCGAAATTCGAGCGCCTCTCGCCGATGGCGGGCGTGAAGCGGATCATCGGCATCGAGGCCTGGGTCCAGTTCGGCAAAGGGCTGGCCAAGATCACCACCGTGGGCGTGGTCGGCGGCGTGCTCCTGTGGAACGACCGAGACCGGCTGCAGGTGTTCGCCCAACTCGACCCGGTCGCATCCCTGCCGGCGATCCTGTCCCTCTGCCTGCGGCTGCTGGCCGGCATGCTGTGCATGCACCTCGCGATCACGCTGGGCGACGCGCTCTACGCGCGGTTCCGCTGGCGCAAGCGCCACCGCATGTCGAAGGAGGAGATGAAGCAGGAGATGAAGGAGTCGGACGGCAATCCGGAGGTCAAGGGCCGGCTCAGGCAGCTGCGCATGGCGCGGGTGAAGAAGCGCATGATGGCCGCCGTGCCTACCGCCACCGTCGTTGTGACCAACCCGACCCACTACGCGGTGGCGCTCCGCTACGAGGCCGGCATGGCCGCGCCGGTCTGCGTCGCCAAGGGCGTCGATGCCCTGGCCCTCCGCATCCGCACGGTGGCGGCCGAGCACGGCGTCGCCGTGATCGAGAATCCGCCGCTCGCCCGGGCGCTCCACGCCACCGTGGAGATCGACCGCGAGATTCCCGCCGAGCATTACCGCGCGGTGGCGGAAGTCATCGGGTTCGTGATGCGCCTGCGCCGGAGGGCCGCGTAGGCCCCGGTGCGCCGCGGCACTGTCACGGACGAGGACGACGCGCGGAAGCCACGCTTCGTCCACCTTTTTTCGCGAGGCTGTGTCGAGGCTTGGCGCGACGCGCGTAGTGCCGGCCTGCCCGTGGCCTGATATGGCCGATGGGCCCAACCGGGTGACTGTTCTGGAAATGAAGCCGATGGCTGACGTCACTGGACCTTCGGCGCCCGCCGCAGGCCCGCAGAATTCGGGGCTGCCGGTCCCCGCCGCGCAGGCCGCCGTGCAGGTGCCGGTCGCTCAGGCGACGGGGCCGCAGGGGGCAGGCTCGCAGGGGACGAGCTCGCAGGGGACGGGCTCGATCGACCGCTCGGAGCAGCCGGGCCGGGTCGGGCTCCTGCTCGTGCTCGCCGGGCTGCTGGTCGGCGCCGCGATCGGCCTGTCCTTCGTGGCCAACGAGCAGGCCCAGTCGCTCATCGTCTGGCTGCTCGCCCTGCTGGCCATGGCGGGCGTCTTCTTCCTGTTCGCGCTGGCCATCGGGGCGCTCCAGCTCAGCGGCAGCGCCGCCCGGGACGACATCACCAAGGGCATCGTCGATGCGTCGCCGGACGGCAAGCTGGTCGTCGAGGACGGCGGCCGTCTGATCTACGCCAACGAGGCCTATCTGCGAATCGCCAGCGGCGACACCTTCTCCAACCTCGTGCCGGTGGAGCGCATCCTCGTCGGGTCTCCGGAGGTCTCCGAGGCGGTCTACCGCCTGTCGCAGGCCTCGCGCGATGCCAGGGCCCATACCGAGGAAGTCCGCATGTCGCCGCCGCTGGGTCCCACGGCCGGCGAGCGCGGCTTCGGATGGTACCGGGTCTCGGTCCGCCCCCTCGCGCGACCGCGCCGGGCGGCCTCGCTCTGGACGGTGGCCGACATCACCGCCGAGCGGGAGCGTCAGGAGAATGTCTTCCAGGAACTCCAGCACGCCATCGACTACCTCGACCACGCGCCCGCGGGCTTCCTGTCGATCGATCCGGCCGGCGCCATCGTGTACATGAACGCGACCTTGGCGGCCTGGCTCGGCTACGACCTCGCCAGCGTCGGCCCGGGCGGCCCGCACCTCACCGAGATCGCCCCGGAGGCGGATGTCCTCGTGCGCACCGCCGGCCTGCCGGGCGAGGTGCGTACCGACCGCTTCGACCTCGACCTGCGGCGGCGCAACGGCCACACCCTGCCGGTGCGGCTCTACCACCGGGTCGCCTTCGGCAAGGACGGCAAGCCGGGCTCGTCGCGGACCTTCGTGATCAACCGCTCCGCCGGGGCCGAGGCCGACGAGCCGCAGCGCGCCGCCGAGGTGCGCCTCGCCCGCTTCCTCAACAACTCGCCCATCGCCATCGCGACGCTGGACCGGACCGGGCGGATCGCCCGCGCCAACGCCTCGTTCACGCGGCTGTTCGGCACGGTGCCGCGCCAAGCGGATGACGGGGCGATCGACGGCGAGGCCGCGTCCCGGGTCGAGCCCAACGTCGCCGACTCGGTGACCGACCGGACCGCCCTGGAGGCCGGGCTCGCCCGTGCGACGAGCGGGCTGACGGATCCCGAGCCCATCGAAGTCCAGCTGAACGGGCCGGGCGGGCGATCCGCGCGGGTCTGGCTCAGCCCGGCCGACGGCGGCGACCCGGGACAGCAGACCGACGAGAGCGAGCGGGTGATCCTGTACGCCCTCGACACGACGGCTCAGCGCCAGCTGGAGCAGCAGGTCGCCCAAGCCCAGAAGATGAACGCGGTCGGCCAGCTTGCGGGCGGCATCGCGCACGACTTCAACAACGTGCTGCAGGCGATCATCGGCTACTCGGACCTGCTGCTCGCCAGCCACCGGCCGACCGATCCGGCCTTCCAGGACATCATGCAGATCAAGCAGAACGCCAACCGGGCGGCCGGCCTCGTCCGCCAGCTCCTGGCGTTCTCCCGTCGGCAGACGCTTCGCCCGGAGGTGATGAACGTCGGCGAGGCGCTCTCCGAACTCACGCTCCTGCTGAAGCGGCTGCTCGGCGAACGGGTCGCCCTGGAGTTGAAGCACGGCCGCGACGTCTGGCCCGTGAAGGCCGACGTCAACCAGTTCGAGCAGGTGATCGTGAACCTCGCGGTCAACGCCCGCGACGCCATGCCGGACGGCGGCAAGCTGATGATCCGCACCGAGAACGTCACCGATCCGGGGACGGCCACGAGCGCCGAGGGACGCGGCGGGGCGCCGGCGGGCGACCACGTGCTGATCGAGGTGCGCGATACCGGCCAGGGCATCCCGCCCGAGCTGATGGAGAAAATCTTCGAACCGTTCTTCACCACCAAGGAGATCGGCAAGGGCACGGGACTGGGGCTCTCGACGGTGTTCGGCATCGTCAAGCAGTCCGGCGGCACCATCGACGTGCAATCGGCCATGGGGGAGGGCACCGCCTTCCGCATCTACCTGCCGCGCCACGTGCCGGTGGCCGAGCCCGAGGAGGCGCCGCTCCTGGCTTCGGAGCCCAGCCTGCCGCGCACCGAGGCGGTCCTCACGAAGGCGGACGGCAAGCCGCGCGAGACGACCGCTGCCGCCCGGTCCGGCGACGCGGCGCAGGGGAAGCCCGACAAGCCGGTGCCGCGCAAGCCCGCCGCCGACCATACGGGGCAGGGGACCATCCTGCTCGTGGAGGACGAGGATCCCGTCCGGGCGGTCAACAGCCGGGCCCTCTCGGCGCGCGGCTACACGGTTCTGGAAGCGGCCTCGGGCCTCGAAGCGTTGGCGATCGTCCGCGACGGCAGCCAGCCCATCGACCTCGTCGTCTCCGACGTGGTCATGCCCGAGATGGACGGGCCGACCCTGTTGCGCGAGGTGCGCAAGCACCAGCCCGACCTGAAGGTGATCTTCGTCTCCGGCTACGCCGAGGACGCGTTCCGAAAGAACCTGCCCGAGGGCGAAACCTTCAACTTCCTGCCCAAGCCCTTCAGCCTCAAGCAGCTCGTCGAGACCGTGAAGAAGACGATGGCGGATTGAGGAACGGCGGCGGCCTGGTATCCGCGCGGGCGAACCATCGCCCGCGCGGTTGTCGCTCCGTACTGACGGACGATCATCCGGCGGGACGAGCGTCGGCACCATCGTTGCGCGGCGCCGCCGGCGAGCCCGAGATCAAGCCCCAACGCTTAAGCAGGACACAGGAACGTCGGCGCACACGGATTCAGGACCTTGCTGAGGGGACCTGGAATGGAGCCGCTGCGGTGGATCGGAACCCCGTCGACCGGGGCCGGACCCGATCCGTCCGCTCACGACGCCGGACCGGTCATGCCCTCGACAAGCCCGGTCGGATCCCCGCCTCACCTGGGCCGACTGCCCTTGCCGGATTAGAACAAAACGAGTACATAACATCGGTGTTGAGGCGCGTTGTGAACTGCGCTCAACCCCTTCATAAGGAGCCCGCCAGATGGCCCAGCCCGCATTGAAAGTGGTCGACATGCCCCCGGTGGACAAGGACAAGTCCAAGGCGATCGACGCCGCCCTGTCTCAGATCGAGCGCGCCTTCGGCAAGGGCTCGATCATGCGGCTCGGCAAGAACGACAAGGTGCAGGAGGTCGAGACCGTCTCGACCGGCTCGCTCGGGCTCGACATAGCGCTGGGTGTCGGCGGCCTGCCGCGCGGCCGCGTGGTCGAGATCTACGGCCCCGAATCGTCCGGCAAGACCACGCTGGCCCTTCACACCATCGCCGAGGCCCAGAAGAAGGGCGGTGTCTGCGCCTTCGTGGACGCCGAGCACGCCCTGGACCCTGTCTATGCCCGCAAGCTGGGGGTGAACCTCGACGATCTGCTGATCTCGCAGCCCGACACCGGCGAGCAGGCCCTCGAGATCACCGACACGCTGGTACGCTCCGGCGCCATCGACGTTCTGGTGGTCGACTCGGTGGCCGCGCTGACCCCGCGGGCCGAGATCGAAGGTGAGATGGGCGAGAGCCAGCCCGGCCTTCAGGCGCGCCTGATGAGCCAAGCCCTGCGCAAGCTCACCGGTTCGATCTCGCGCTCGAACTGCATGGTCATCTTCATCAACCAGATCCGGATGAAGATCGGCGTCATGTACGGCAGCCCGGAGACGACGACGGGCGGCAACGCCCTGAAGTTCTACGCCTCGGTGCGCCTCGACATCCGCCGCATCTCGACCCTGAAGGATCGCGACGAGGCGATCGGCAATCAGGTCCGCGTCAAGGTCGTGAAGAACAAGGTCGCGCCGCCGTTCAAGCAGGTCGAGTTCGACATCATGTTCGGCGAAGGCGTGTCGAAGGTCGGCGAGCTCATCGATCTCGGCGTGAAGGCCGGCATCGTCGAGAAGTCCGGGGCTTGGTTCTCGTACAACAGCCAGCGCCTCGGCCAGGGTCGCGAGAACTCGAAGGGCTTCCTGCGCGACAACCCCGAGATCGCCTCCAAGATCGAAGCCTCGATCCGCCAGAATTCCGGCCTCGTGGCGGAGAAGATCCTGGAGAACGCCGCGCCGACGGCCGACGAGCTCGACGAGGGCGAAGCCTGATCGCCGCCGCAACCCGGGACCGGTTGCGGCGCGTTCCTCGACACCAGACATTGGGCAGCCTCGGAGCATCTCCGGGGCTGCTGTCCGTTCAGGCCCTGCCAAGGGGCCGTTGCGGGCTCGGCAAGCGCCTGCCGTCCGTCGACGTGGCTATCGTGGTGACAGCGATCGGTCCCCAGGACGGGACTTCCGGGATGGGTCGACCATCCGAGGGAGAATCACTTCAAGCGAACCGACCTTGCCGCCGCTGCGGCCAGCAGCCTCCTCAGCCCGTGCGCGTCCTCGTCCGACGGCGGCGATCTCTGTCTCGCCGATCCAAGACAGACTCGCCGATCTAGGACAGCCTCACCTCCAACCACATCAGCGAAGAAGCCGCCCGCGTCGTCACCCGTGCGCAGCGCGCCTCCAGGGTTCAGGACGATCAGCCCAACACCGACCCGGTTGTCACCGTAGTCGGAGCCGTTGCGTTCTGGCCGTCCCGGTTCGTCCTCCAGGGCGACAATCAGAAGACGGCTGAACCGGCGCGGCTCCAGGATGCGACGGAGCCACTTGAACAGGCGTCGGTTCCGAGAGATTGCAGGATCGAACGCCGGCGCCAGCCGACCTCATGATCCTAGCACGGGGCCACCGGGCGCGGCGCGGCGAAGGGATCACACAACGCCTACAGGCGCAGAACGAAGAAACCCGGCGCGAACCCGACCATGGTGGTCGACCTTCGCCCGGGTGCCCGTCGTTGATAGATGCAGTCCGCCAAGCGAGGCGTCCAGCGCCGTGAAGCGTCGCGGCTACGAAGGCCGCGGACAATCGGGCAGATGCGGTCGCCCGCAGCCGCCAAACCGTCGGTATCAGGCAGCTTCGCCAGCTTCGGCCACCGGGGCGGCCTCGCCCTCGACGAGCTTCCACGTCTTCGTCTTGGAGAAGGGACGGCACTCCTCAATGAACACCGTCTGCCCGACCTTGGCGACATTCGCTTCGTCGTGCGCGTGGTAATTCTTCGAGCGACGCACCGTCTTCTTCATCACCGGGTGCGTGAAGCGGCGCTCCACCTTCACCACAATGGTCTTCTCACCCTTGTCGCTGACGACGGTGCCCTGCAGGATGCGCTTCGGCATGGTTGTCTCCTAAAACCCGCCTCAGCCCTTGGCCTGCTGCAGCGTCTTGGCGCGCTGCAGAGTCCGGACACGGGCGATGTCGCGGCGGACCTCACGGACGCGGGCGACGTTCTCGAGCTGGCCGGTGGCCCCCTGAAAGCGCAGGTTGAACTGCTCCTTCTTGAGGTTGATCAACTCGTCATTCAGCTGATCCGGCGACAACGCCTTGAGATCAGACACTCTCTGGGTCGACTTCACGATATCCTCCGTTCAGTCGGCGATGCGCTGGACGACCCGCGTACGGATCGGAAGCTTCGCGGCGCCGAGGCGGAGCGCCTCCTTGGCGATGTTCTCGGCAACGCCGTCGACCTCGAACATGATCCGGCCGGGATGCACCCGGGCGGCCCAGTAATCCGGGGCACCCTTACCGGAGCCCATGCGGACTTCGGTCGGCTTTGACGAGACCGGCACATCCGGAAACACCCGGATCCAGACGCGGCCCTGGCGCTTCATCTCGCGGGTGATCGCGCGGCGGGCCGCCTCGATCTGGCGGGCGGTGACGCGCTCGGGCTCCACAGCCTTCAGGCCGAACTGGCCGAAGTTCAGCTCGAAGCCGCCCTTGGCCGCACCGTGGATGCGGCCCTTGAACTGCTTGCGGAAGCGGGTCTTTTTCGGTTGCAGCATGGCTTCCTACCTTACGCGTGCTCGCGCTCGCGGCGTCCGCGCTCGCGGCCGCCCTCGCCATCGCGCTCACGGCGTCCGCCGGAGCGGCCGCCCTCTTCCTGGGCCTTCTTGTCCTGGGCCATCGGGTCGTGTTCGAGGATCTCGCCCTTGAACACCCACACCTTGATACCGCAGGTGCCGTAAGTCGTGAACGCCGTGGCGGTGCCGTAATCGACGTCCGCACGCAGCGTGTGCAGCGGGACGCGGCCCTCGCGGTACCATTCCTGACGGGCGATCTCGGCGCCGCCGAGACGACCGGAGCAGTTGATCCGGATGCCCTCGGCGCCCAGACGCATCGCCGACTGCACGGCGCGCTTCATGGCCCGCCGGAAGGCGACGCGACGCTCAAGCTGCTGAGCGATCGAGTCGGCCACCAGGGTGGCGTCGATCTCGGGCTTGCGCACCTCGACGATGTTGATGGTCACGTCGGCCTTGGTCATCGTGCCGACGAGCTTGCGCAGCTTCTCGATGTCGGCGCCCTTCTTGCCGATCACCACGCCCGGACGGCCCGAGTGGATGGTGACGCGGCATTTCCGGTGCGGACGCTCGATGACGATCTTGGAGACCGCCGCCTGCTTGAGCTGCTTCATGAGGGCGGCGCGGATCGCGACGTCCTCGTGCATGAGCTTCGCGTAGTCGCCCTTGTTGGCGAACCAGCGGGAGTCCCAGGTCCGGTTGATGCCGAGCCGGAGACCGATCGGATTGACTTTCTGGCCCATCAGATCCTCCTCAGGCCGCTTCGGCCTGGCGGACTTCGCGAACCACGATGGTGAGGTTCGAGAAGGGCTTCAGGATACGCGCGCCGCGGCCGCGGGCGCGGGCGTGAAAGCGCTTGAGAACCAGCGCCTTGCCCACGAAGGCCTGGGACACGACGAGGTCGTCCACGTCCAAATCGTGGTTGTTCTCGGCGTTGGCGATGGCGCTCTCGAGGCACTTCTTGACCTCGGTGGAGATCCGCTTGCGCGAGAACTGCAACTCGGCGAGCGCCGTGTCGACCTTCTTGCCGCGGATCATCTGCGCCACGAGGTTGAGCTTCTGCGGGCTGACGCGCAGCATGCGCGCGACGGCCTTCGCCTCGTTCTCGGGGAGCGCGCGGGGGGTGGCTTGCTTGCCCATCTCAGCGCCTCTTCGCCTTCTTGTCGGCCGCGTGACCCGGGAAGGTGCGGGTCGGCGAGAACTCGCCGAACTTGTGACCGACCATCTCCTCGGTGACGTAGACCGGGATGTGCTTTTGCCCGTTGTGCACACCGAAGGTGAGCCCGACGAACTGCGGGAGGATCGTGGAGCGGCGGCTCCAGATCTTGATGACCTCGGAGCGCGAGGAGCCCCGCGCCGCCTCGGCCTTCTTGAAGAGGTAGCCGTCGACGAACGGCCCCTTCCAGAGAGAGCGTGCCATAGCGATTACTTCTTGCGGTTGTGGCGGCTGGACAGGATGAACACGTCGGTCCGCTTGTTGGACCGGGTCTTCTTCCCCTTGGTGGGCACGCCCCAGGGCGTGACCGGGTTGCGGCCGCCCGAGGTGCGACCCTCGCCGCCGCCGTGCGGATGGTCGACCGGGTTCATCGCCACGCCGCGGTTGTGCGGGCGCTTGCCGAGCCAACGGTTGCGCCCGGCCTTGCCGAGCGAGATGTTCATGTGGTCCGGGTTCGAGACCGCGCCGACGCTGGCGAAGCACTGGCCGTGGACCAGGCGCTGCTCGCCCGAGTTGAGGCGCAGCGTCACGTAGCCCTGGTCGCGGCCAACGATCTGCGCGTAGTTGCCGGCCGAGCGGGCGATCGCGCCGCCCTTGCCGATCTTCAGCTCGACATTGTGGACGATCGTGCCCACCGGCATCGAGCCGACCGGACCGGCATTGCCCGGCTTGATGTCGACGTTCTCGCCGGCCACAACCTTGTCGCCCGGCTGCAGGCGCTGCGGGGCCAGGATGTAGCTCTGCTTCCCGTCGGGGAAGTTGATCAGCGCGATGAACGCCGTCCGGTTCGGATCGTATTCGATCCGCTCCACGGTGGCGGCGACGCCGAGCTGGTCGCGACGCTTGAAGTCCACGTTGCGCAGAACGCGCTTGTGGCCACCGCCGCGGAAGCGGACGGTGATGCGGCCGAGATTGTTACGGCCGCCGGAGGACGACTTGCCCTCCGTCAGCGCCTTCACCGGCTTGCCCTTGTAGAGCTCACGGCGGTCGACGAGCACAAGCTGGCGCAGGCTCGGCGTGACCGGTTTGAATGTCTTCAAGGCCATCGGCTTGGATCCCTAAAACCCGTCCTCAGAGCCCGGTCGTGACGTCGATCGTGTGGCCCTCGGCCAGGGTCACGATCGCCTTCTTCACGTCGGAGCGCTGTCCGCGGAGGCCGCGGAAAATCTTCTTCTTTCCCTTGGTCACAAGGGTGTTCACGGCCGTGACCTTCACGTCGAACAGCTTCTCAACCGCCTCTTTGATCTGAGGCTTGGTCGCCTTGGGGGCGACGCGGAAGACGACCTTGTTCTGCTCGGTCAGGTTCGTCGCCTTCTCGGTAATGACCGGAGAGACGACGATGTCGTAGTGGCGCGGATCGGCACTCATTTGAAACGCTCCTCCAGCGCGTCGACGGCAGCCTTCGTCAGGACGAGCGTGTCGCGGCGCAGGATGTCGTAGACGTTGATGCCCTGGACGGGCAGCACGTCGATCTGCGGGATGGCGCGGGCGGCCCGGCCGAAATTCACGTCGACCTCAGCACCGCCGATGATCAGCGCGTTCGAGAGGCCCATCTTGCCGAAGCGCTCGATGAGACCCTTGGTCTTGTGGTCCTCGATCTTGATGTCGTCGACGACGATCAGGGTCGAGGCCTTGGCCTTGGCCGACAGGGCGTGGCGCAGGGCCAGCGCACGCACCTTCTTGGGAAGGTCGTGGCTGTGGTCGCGGACCACCGGACCGAAAGCCCGGCCGCCGCCGCGGAACTGCGGCGCCGAGGCCGCACCGTGGCGGGCATTACCGGTGCCCTTCTGCTTGTACAGCTTCTTGCGGGTCCGGTTCACGTCCGAGCGGTTCTGCACGGCGTGGGTTCCGGCGCGCCGCTTGGCCAGCTGCCAACGGACCATGCGCTGAAGCAGGTCGGCGCGGGGCTCGAGACCGAAGATCTCTTCGTTCAGCTCGACCGAGCCGGCACCGGCACCGTCGAGGGTGGTGATATCGAGCTTCATCACACGGTCTCCTCAGCCGCAGCGGCCTCGGGCGCCGGGGCGGATGCGCCGTTCTCACGGAACTTGCCCGGCAGCGGAACGTCGGCGGGGAGCTTGCGCTTCACCGCGTCGCGGATCTGGATCCAGCCGCCGGCGACGCCCGGGACGGCGCCCTCGACCAGGATCAGGCCGCGCTCCGGATCGGTGCGGACGACGCGCAGGTTCTGGGTGGTGACCCGCTCGACGCCGAGGTGGCCCGGCATCTTCTTGTTCTTAAAGGTCTTGCCCGGATCCTGCCGGCCGCCGGTCGAACCGATCGAACGGTGGGAGATCGACACGCCGTGGGTGGCGCGCAGGCCGCCGAAGTTCCAGCGCTTGATGCCGCCCGCGAAGCCCTTACCGGTGGTGGTACCGGTGACGTCCACGAACTGGCCCGGGATGAAATGATCGGCCGTGATCTCCGCGCCGACCGGAATCAGCGCATCCTCGGACACGCGGAACTCGGCGAGCTTCTTCTTCGGCTCGACCTTGGCCACGGCGAAGCGGCCCCGCTCGGCGGCCGAGACGTTCTTGACCTTGGCCTTGCCGACGCCGACTTGCAGCGCGACGTAGCCGTTCTTCTCGACAGTGCGGTGGGCAACCACTTGGCACTGATCGATCTTGAGCACGGTGACGGGGACATGCTCCCCCGCGTCCGTGAAGACGCGGGTCATGCCGACCTTCTGTGCAATGACGCCTGAGCGCATAGGTTCTCTCCCTCGCGCGATGAAACGGTAAGCTCTAAGTCCTCAGCGGACTCAGAGCTTGATCTCCACGTCCACGCCGGCGGCGAGGTCGAGCTTCATCAGCGCGTCCACGGTCTGCGGCGTCGGATCAACGATATCGAGCACCCGCTTGTGGGTACGCATCTCGAACTGCTCGCGCGACTTCTTGTCGATGTGCGGCGAGCGGTTGACGGTGAACTTCTCGATATGCGTCGGCAGCGGGATCGGACCCCGGATGGTTGCGCCGGTGCGCCGGGCCGTGGAGACGATCTCCTTGGTCGACGCATCGAGGATGCGGTGATCGAACGCCTTGAGGCGGATACGGATGTTCTGACCGTTCATGATCCTGAAACCTTGAGAGGGACGGCGGGGAGTGCGAGGACGTGTCCCCGCCGCGCCCTGCTAAGGATGCTGTCCTGGCTTAGTCGTTGATGGCGGCGACGACGCCGGCGCCGACGGTGCGGCCGCCCTCGCGGATGGCGAAGCGCAGCTTCTCCTCCATGGCGACCGGCACGATCAGGACCACGTCCATGGTCACGTTGTCGCCCGGCATCACCATCTCGG
>NZ_JAKSYP010000258.1:0-22953 GCF_022829625.1 Methylobacterium sp. E-046
GTCGGCGTGGCCGGGGCAGTCCACGTGCGCGTAGTGACGGTTCTGCGTCTCGTACTCCACGTGCGCCGTCGAGATCGTGATCCCGCGCGCCTTCTCCTCCGGAGCCTTGTCGATCTGGTCGTAGGCCGTGAACGTCGCCCCGCCCGTCTCCGCAAGCACCTTCGTGATCGCAGCCGTCAGCGACGTCTTGCCGTGGTCAACGTGACCAATCGTGCCGATGTTGCAGTGCGGCTTGGTGCGGGAGAACTTTTCCTTGCCCATGATTCCCATTCCTGCGGCAGGGACCACACGGGGGCCCCGGATCCTGGTCGGCCGCCCCGCACTCGGACAGGAGCGCAAAACGCGGTTCGCTTAGAGGGTCGGCCGCCGGGGATCAAGATCCGGGGCGCTCGGGAGCCCCACCTGCGGCGTCGCTGTCAAGCCACACCGCCCGGTCGTGAACCGCCGAGTTAGCAATGCTCAGCAATAATGGGGCGCTTTCAAGCCACAGTGTGGCGCGGAGGGCATAGCGGGATGCGGGCCGCCGAGCTTAACTGTGCCCAACATCGATCAGGCACCGGATCCGCCCCCATGATGAAGAAGCTCCTCCTCGCCAGCGCCGCCACGGCCCTGGTCACGACGGCCGCCTCGGCTGCCGACCTGCCGCGCCGGGTCGCCCCGCCGCCGGTCTTCACGCCGGTGCCGGTGTTCAGCTGGACGGGCTTCTACGCCGGCCTCGAGTCGGCCTACACGTTCACCGACCGCGAGCGCATCACCACGCTCGGCGTTCTCCCGGCCAACGCCCAGAACGTCACGGCCGGCCGTCGTCCGCTCGTGACCTCGACCACGCAGGACGGCTTCGCCAACATCGGCGGGACCGCCGGCTACAACTACCAGTTCACGCCGGGCTCCGGCATCGTGGTCGGTATCGCCAACAGCATCGACTGGACCGACATCACCAAAAACCGGGTCGTGCTCGGCAATGGCAACGTCGCCGGTGGTCCGCCGAACATCAGCCAGTTCCGTTCCAGCCTCGACTGGCTCGGCACCCTGACGGGCCGCGTCGGCTACGCCTTCGACCGCGTCATGGTGTACGGCATGGGCGGCCTAGCCTACGGCGGCGTCTTCCACGCGGCGAACTTCTACCGTCCCGACGGCGCCCTGCAGTTCGTCGGCCGCTACGACGATCTCAAGACCGGCTTCGCCTACGGCGGCGGCATCGAATTCGCCATCCCGACCGACAGCTTCCTGAACACCTTCGCGCTCGGCCGCTACCTCGGCATCAAGTACGACGCCCTGACGCTCAAGGCCGAGTACGTGCACTACGACCTCGGCAGCCAGAACGTGCTGGTCGCCGCCCTCCCGGGCGTCGGCACCGGGTCGTACATCTCGCGCTTCCGGACCGAGGGCAACATCGTCCGCGCCGGCTTCAACTACAAGTTCGGCGGCTTCTAGGATCTTCGCGGCCGGGAGCCGGTCTTCCGGCTCCCATGTCCGGATTTCATGACCAGGGCGGGTGCCGGTAGCGGCGCCCGCCCGTTTTCATGGCGCCCACCCGTTTTCATGGCGCGTACCGAGGGCTGCGAGGCGTCGCCGGGTCCGCCTGCGGCCTCAGCAGGCGCGCAGATGCGCCACCAGACGCTCCGCCCCCGCCTCGGGCGTCCCGACATTGTGGATGGTCAGGTCGGCCTCCACCCGAACCGCGCGGGCGAGCCGCGCGGCGAGGTCGCCGTCCGCCGCACGGCCGCGGGCGGCCAGCCGCCGGGCCAGGATGTCGGCGGGCGCCGTGACCTCGACGACGCTCACCCGCGGGCCCGCCGCGCGCGCCTGGGCGACGACGCGGCGCGAGACGTTGCACACCACCACCCGACCCGCATCGGCGAGGCGGCCGGCCTCGGCCGGCAGGGCGTAACCGAGGCCGTGGGCGCGCCAGTTCAGGGTGAAGCGCCCGGCCGCGCAGCCGTCCGCGAAGGCGGCTTCGTCGATCTCGTCGTTGTCCTCGTCGGCCGACGGGGGCCGGGTGACGAGGCGGCGGGGAAAGACGTAGCGCGGATCGTCGGCCAGCGCGGTCCGGGCCAGCCGGATCAGCGTGTCCTTACCGGCCCCGCTCGGGCCGACCACGAGGACGAGGCAGCCCGGCATCAGGACACCCGCCTTCCGGTGCGCCAGACCTCGCGGACCACCGGCACGCCCTCGGCCAGCCGGACCCGCACCAGATCGGCGCGGAGCCCCGGCACGAGGGCGCCCCGATCGGTCAGGCCGGTGGCCCGGGCGGGGTTCGCCGTGACGGCGGCGAGCGCCTCCGGCAGGGTGATCCCGGGGGCCTGCTGGGGCAGCAGGAAGGCCGCCATCAGGAGGCTCGCCGGCACGTAGTCCGACGAGAGGATGTCGAGGTGCCCGGCCTCGGCCAGCGCCAGGGCCGCGACGTTGCCGGAATGCGAGCCGCCGCGGATCAGGTTCGGCGCGCCCATCATGACGGTGATGCCCCGGCCGTGGGCGGCCTCCGCCGCCTCGCACGTGGTCGGAAACTCGGCGAGCCGCACGCCCTCGCCGACCGCCAGGTCGACATCCGCCAGGGTGGTGTCGTCGTGGCTCGCGAGGGGGATGCCCCTCGCGCGGGCGAACTGAACCAGGGCCGGCCGGTTCGCCGCGGTCAGGGCCTGCCCGTCGCGGATCTTGCGCTCCGTGTTGGCGCGGATCTCGTTCATGGGCCGGCCGCCGCGGGTGGCGTAGGTGTAGTACTTCTCCATGTCGCGGAACTGCCGCTGGCCCGGCGTGTGGTCCATCAGCGAGATCAGACCGACGGGGTAGCGGGCCGTGAAGGCCGTCACCGTGTCGAGCACGTCCGTGGAGGGCAATTCGCAGCGCAGATGCGTGAAGTGCTCCGCCCGGAACAGGTCGCCGGCCCGCGCGGTGGCGATGGCGCCGGCAAGCTGCTCCAGCTCGGAGCCGAGGCCGCTGCCGTCCGGATCGCTGCCGGCACGGAGCGAATCGAACACCGTGGTGATACCCGAGGCGGTGATCTGCGCGTCGTAGGCCAGGACGGCGCCGAGCGGGTGCCAGCGGACCTTGGGGCGCGGCGCGTAGTGGCTCTCCAAGTGGTCGGTGTGCAGCTCAATCAGCCCGGGGATCAGGTGGTCGCCGCCGCAATCGAGGCCGCGGGCGGGCGGGCGGCCCGCGCCGATCTCGGCGATCGCCCCGTCCGAGACCGCGAGCCAGCCGCGCTGCACCCGGTCGGGCAGGACCAGGGTCGCGTTCTCGAGGATGAAGTCGTCCATGGGTCCGGTCCTCAGGCTGCCCGGGCTTGCGGCGCGAACTGGGTGACATCGACCACCCGGGTCGCCACAGCGTCGCGCATCTCGCTGTCGTGGAAGATGCCGAGCACACCGGCCCCGGCCTTCAGTTTCTCGCGGACGAGGTCGGCCACCACGGCCCGGTTCCGCGGGTCGAGGGAGGCGGTGGGCTCGTCGAGGAGCAGGAGCGGCCGGTCGGCGATCAACCCCCGAGCGATGTTGACCCGCTGCTGCTCGCCCCCCGAGAAGGTCGCGGGTGGCAGGTCCCAGAGCCGCTCGGGCAGGTTGAGCCGGGCGAGCAGATGCTTCGCACGGGCGCGCGCCGCCTCCTCGGACAACCCGCCCTCGCGGCCGGCCGCCTCGACCACGTCGAGGGCCGAGACCCGCGGGATCACCCGCAGGAACTGCGACACGTAGGCGATGACCCGCGCCCGCAGCGCCAGCACCGCCCGCGGATCGGCGCGCACCACGTCCACCGCGGCCCCGCCGTCGCGGACCAGGATGGCGCCGGCGTCGCAGCGATAATTGCCGTAGGCCATCTTCAGGAGCGAGGACTTGCCCGCCCCCGACGGACCGCCGAGCACCACGCACTCGCCGGGCTCCACCGCGAGGCTGACGCCGCCGACGACCGGCAGCACGATCCCGCCGCGCAGGTGCAGGGTGAAGCTCTTGGCGACGTCCTGGAAGGTGAGGAGCGCGGTCATGCGGCGAGCACCGAGGAGACGAGGAGCTGGGTGTAGGCGTGCTCGGGATCGTCGAGCACCCGGTCGGTCAGGCCGGTCTCGATCACCCGGCCGGCCCGCATCACGGCGATCCGGTGCGACAGGAGCCGCGCCACCGCGAGGTCGTGGGTGACGATGATCACGGCGAGCCCCAGCTCCGCCGAGAGCCGCCGGATCAGGTCGAGGAGCCGGGCCTGGACCGAGACGTCGAGGCCTGAGGTCGGCTCGTCCATCAGCACGAGGCGCGGCCCGGTGACGAGGTTGCGGGCGATCTGCAGGCGCTGGCGCATGCCGCCGGAGAACTGGCTCGGCGGATCGTCCACGCGGCCCGCCTCGATCTCGACCCGGCCGAGCCAGTCCAGCGCCTGGCCACGGATCCGGCCGTAGTGACGCTCGCCCATCCCCATCAGCCGCTCGCCGACATTGCCACCCGCCGAGACCGCCATGCGCAGCCCCTGGCGCGCGTCCTGGCGGACGAAGCCCCAGTCGGTGCGCATCAGCCGGCGCAGTTCGGCGGCTCCCAGATCGGCGAGGGCCCGGGTCCGGCCCTCGCGCATCCGGTAGCGGACCTCACCCGAATCGGGTGCCAATTCACCCGCGAGCAGCGACAGGAGCGTCGACTTGCCCGAACCCGATTCGCCCACGATGGCGAGCACCTCGCCCTCGGTGACGTCGAGGTCGATGCCCGCGCAGGCCAGCCGGCTGCCGTAGGCCTTGGTCAGCCCGTGGGCGGAGAGGAGCGGCGCGCTCATCGGGCCACCTCGGCGACGCGGGTCTCGCAAATGTCGGTGTCGGAGCAGATGAACATCCGGCCTCCGGAATCGTCGGTGACCACCTCGTCGAGGTAGTGGCCGCTCGCGCCGCACAGCGCGCAGGGCTGCGTGAATTCCTGCACCCGGAACGGATGGTCCTCGAAGTCGAGGCTGCGCACCCGCGTGTAGGGCGGCACCGCGTAGATCCGCCGCTCGCGGCCGGCGCCGAACAGCTGAAGGGCGGGGCAATCGTCCATCTTGGGATTGTCGAATTTCGGCGTCGGCGACGGGTCCATCACGTAGCGGCCGGCGACCTCCACCGGGTACGCGTAGGTGGTGGCGATGTGCCCGTGTCGGCTGATGTCCTCGTAGAGCTTGACGTGCATGGCGCCGTACTCGGCCAGGGCGTGGAGCTGGCGCGTCTCGGTCTCGCGCGGTTCGAGGAAGCGCAGGGGCTCGGGGATCGGCACCTGATAGACCAGCACCTGCCCCTCCGAGAGCGGCGTCTCGGGGATACGGTGCCGGGTCTGGATGATCGTCGCCTCCGCGGTGCGGGTGGTGGTGGCCACCCCGGAGGTCCTGGCGAAGAAGCGGCGGATCGAGACCGCGTTGGTGGTGTCGTCGGCGCCCTGGTCGATGACCTTGAGCACGTCGGAGCGGCCCAGGATCGCGGCCGTCACCTGCACGCCGCCGGTCCCCCACCCGTAGGGCATCGGCATCTCGCGGGACGCGAAGGGCACCTGGTAGCCCGGCACCGCGATGGCCTTGAGGATGGCCCGGCGGATCATCCGCTTCGTGCCCTCGTCGAGATAGGCGAAGTTGTAGCCCGGTTCGCGCTCCGGGCGCTGCGCGATCGCGGCGCTCATTCGGCGGCCTCCTGCATCCCGGCGGCGTCGGATGTCTCCTCGAACGCGGCGCGCAAGCGCCGGACCAGCTCCAGCTCGGCCTGGAAATCGACGTAGTGGGGCAGCTTCAGATGCTCGACGAAGCCGGTCGCCTGGAGGCTGTCGCAATGGGCCAGCACGAATTCCTGGTCCTGGGCCGGACTCGCCACCGGCTCGCCGAGTTCCTCCGCCCGCAGGGCCCGATCCACCAGGGCCATGGCCATGGCCTTGCGCTCGCTCTGCCCGAAGCTCAGCCCGTAGCCCCGGGTGAATTGCGGCGGCGCCGCGCCCGAGCCCTTGAACTGATTGACCATCTGGCACTCGGTGAGCCGGACGCGCCCGAGCGGCACCGCGAAACCCAGCTCCTCCGGCACGAACGCGACGTCGACCGCGCCGACCCGGATCTCACCCACGAACGGGTGGGTGCGGCCGTAGCCGCGCTGGGTCGAGTAGGCGAGGCTCAGGATGAAGCCCTCGTCGCCCCGGGCCAGCGCCTGGAGGCGCAGGGCCCGGTCGGCGGGGTAGTCCACCGGCTCGCGGGTGAGGTCGCCGACCGGCGCGCCGTCGTCTGCGGGCGAGGGCTCGATCAGGCCGTCCTGGGCCAACAGGTCGGTGACCCGCGGGCAGGTGCCGGCATCGGCGCGGGGCTCGGCCTCTGCGGCGGGCTCGCATTCGGATTCGGCGGCCAGCGCGAAGTCGATCAGCCGGTGGGTGTAGTCGAAGGTCGGCCCGAGCACCTGCCCGCCCGGCAGGTCCTTGAACGTGGCCGAGATCCGGCGCTCCACCGTCATGGCGCCGGTCTCGACCGGCACGGAGGCGCCGAAGCGGGGCAGCGTCGTCCGGTAGGCGCGGACGAGGAACACCGCCTCGACCACGTCGCCGCGGGCCTGCTTGAGGGCCAGCGCCGCGAGGTCGGGATCGTAGAGCGAGCCCTCGGTCATCACCCGGTCGACCAGCAGCGCCATCTGCGCGCGGATCTGCGCGACGGAGAGTTCCGGTATCGCGGGGTCGCCCCGGCGCGCCTCGGCGAGGAGCCGATGCGCGTTGTCGATGGCGGCCTCGCCGCCCTTCACGGCCACGTACATGGCTAGGCCTCCGTGACCACGGTGGAGCGCGGCAGGCCGGCGACGCGGCCGGGTGCCGAGAGGATCAGGTCGACACCCAGGGGGAAGTCCGCCCGGTTCGCCGCCAGTTGCGTCGCGAAGGTTTCGGGCAGGGGCGCCAGCGCCATGCGGGCCTCGCCCCGGATGCCCGGTCCCGAGAGGCGCAGCCCCGTCCCGGGGATGAGGGTGTCGAGGGCGAGCACCAGGGTCGTGGAGGTATCGGGATAGGCCGGTGTCCCGGGCGCGAAGCGGCTGAGCGGCGGGCAGCGCGCCGGGTCGCGGATCAGCGCGAAGGCCGCCCGGGCCGGGTCGTCGGTGAGGGGCGCCCCGGTGTGGAAGCGCAGATACGCGGCGACCGCGGGCACCGCCGCCAGCGCCGCGTCGAGCCAGACCGGCGTATCGGCGTCGGTGAGGGTCAGCGCGACGGCGGCGAGTTCCAGCGTCAGGGGCTCCGGCGGCGCCAGGCCGGCAGCGAGGCCGGGAGTCAGCGCCCGCACCTGCCCCGGCCGGGCGAGCACGTCCATGACGGCGCGGAAGGTCCCCTGCGCGTCGTGGACCGGGTCGGCGAGACCGGGAGCCAGCATGCTCAATCCTCCCCGCGGGCGAGGGTCAGGAAGTCGACTCGGGTCGCCGCCGTGCGGCGGGCGGCCTGTCGGCGCGCGGACTCGGACTGTGCGGTGGCTGGCGCCAGGGCCGCCTCGACCCGGCCGCGCCGGGCCGGATCCTGCCAGAGGGCGTCGAGGATCGCGGCGAGGCGGGCTTTCCGGCGGTCGCGGCCGAGATGGTAGGCGAAGCCGATCCGGCCGCCGTCGAGGCGGATGGCGGCCCGGGTCACGCTGACCTCACCGAGGTTGAAGGGCCGTCCGTCGCCGCCGATCCGGCCCGTGGCCATGACGAGCCCGGTCTCCGCGGGCCGCAGATCCTCGGCCACCGGTGCACCGAGGGCCGCGACAGCCGCTTCGAGAGCGTCGCGTCCGGCTTCGGCGCAGAGCGCCATCACGGCCTGCCGCGCGGCGACCTCGCCGTCCTGCTCCGGGCTCGTCGTCATCGGCGACTTCCTCCGCATCGCTGTTGTATAGTCGTGTAGACAACTGGCGTAGCGGGGGCAAATGAAGTTTGGATGACAGGATGGATGCGCAGGAGCAGGCACCCGGCCTCGTCCGGGGCGAAGGGCTGACCGCCTGGCGGCAGATCGCCGACGCGCTGAGCGTCGAGATCGCGGCGGGGCGTTACGCGGCCGGGCAGCAATTGCCCACCGAATCCGCGCTGGCGGCGCGCTTCTCCGTCAACCGGCACACGGTGCGCCGGGCGCTGGCGTCGCTGGCGGAGAACGGCCTCGTGCGCGCCAGCCAGGGCCGCGGCACCTTCGTGGAGGGCGCGCCCCTGTCCTACCCGATCGGGACGCGCACCCGCTTCTCCGAGATCGTCGCCGGGGCGGGGCGCGAAGCCTGGGGCGACCTGCTCGCCGCCGCGACCGTTCCCGCCGCCCCCGAGCAGGCGGCGGCGCTGGCGCTGGCGCCCGGCACGCCGGTGCTGGAACTCCTGACCGTCCACCGGGCGGATGGCGCCCCGCTCTCGACGGCACTGACGTGGCTTCCGCTGCCGCGCTTCTCCGGCTTCAGCGAGGCCTATGCCGCGCGCGGCTCGATCACCCGGGCCTTCGCGGCCTGCGGCGTCGCCGACTACACCCGGCTCTCGACCCGCGTCCGCGCCCGCCCTGCGGATGCCGCGGAGGCGAGCCGGCTCGACATCGCGCCGGGGCGCGTCGTCCTCGTGGTGTCGAGCGTCAACGTCGACCCCGCGGGCGCGCCGATCCAGGCGAACCGCACCCTGTTCGCCGCCGACCGGGTGGAGCTGGTGATCGGCGGGTAACGCGGGCGCACCCCCTCCCTTGCCTCGCCGTCATCCCGAGGTGCCGGCGGGAGGCGGGGGCCTCAAGCCAGCCACGTGACCACTGGAGGGCTCCTACAAGGCCAGCTGAGGCGGGCCCCGGATGGGGGCACGGGTAGGGGATACCGCCCCGATCCCCCTTCAGCGCGCGGCCGGCCCGATGATTACCCGGCGCAGGCGGGTCGAGACCCAGTCGATCGCCGCCACGGTGACCAGGATCATCAGCACCAGGAAGGCGACCTGTTTCAGCTCCAGCACCCGGATCAGCTCGGTGAGGTACTGGCCGATGCCGCCGGCGCCGACGATGCCGATGATCGTCGCCGAGCGGGTGTTCGACTCGAAGAAGTACAGCACCTGGCTCGCCAGCACCGGCAGCACCCCGGGGATCAGCCCGAAGCGGATGCGGTGGAGGGTCGAGCCGCCCGACGCGACGACGCCCTCGCCGGCGCGGCGGTCGCAGGTCTCGATCGCCTCGGAGAACAGCTTGCCGAGGGCCCCGACATCGGAGCACGCGATGGCCAGCAGGCCGGCGAAGGGGCCGAGCCCGACGACGTTGATCCAGATCAGCGCCCAGATCAGCACGTCCACCGAGCGCAGGACGTCGAGGCCGCGGCGAAACGCGAAGCGCGCGAACGGGTTCGGCACGACGTTCCGGGCGGCCAGGAACGCCACCGGGAAGGCCAGGATCGCCGCCGTCAGGGTGCCCAGGAAGGCGATGCCGAGCGTCTCGCCCAGCGCGTGCAGGAAGATCCGCAGATGCCCCTCCGGTGACGGCGGCAGCATCAGCATCGCGAAGGTGCCGAGGCGCCCCATCCCGTGGAGGATCCGCGGCAGCGACACGTCGAGGCGCCAGCACGCCAGGGCAGCGAGCCCCGCGACGGCGCCGAGCCCGACGATGAGGCGCGCCCGCGCGGCCCGGTCCGCGCGGAACTGTTCCGGGTAACGGGCGCGCAGCCGCGCGAGGTCGGCCCGGGCGGTCGCCCGCAGGGCTCCGGAGCGGGCCCCGCTCATCGGGCCTGCTCCGGGCCGATCAGCCGGTGGCGGACCCGCTCGGTGGCGAGGTCGATGCAGACCACGGTCAGGATGATCAGCCCGAGGATCGCGCCCACGTCCGCGTAGTAGAAGTTGCGGATTGCGGCCAGGAACTCCTGGCCGATGCCCCCCGCACCCACGAAACCCAGGACGGCCGCCCCGCGCACGTTGATCTCGAAGCGCAGCAGCCCGTAGGAGGCGAAGTTCGACAGCACCTGCGGCAGCACCGCGAAACGAACGGTCTCGACCCAGGAGGCCCCCGAGGCGGACAGACCCTCGACGGGGCGCATGTCGATGTTCTCGACCACCTCGGAGAACAGCTTGCCCAGCGCCCCGGTGGTGTGGATCGCGACGGCCAGCACGCCGACCATCGGCCCGAGGCCGAAGGCGATCACGAAGAGCAGCGCGAACACCACCTCCGGGACGGTGCGGCAGATCTCCAGGAAGCGCTTGGCCAGGATCCGCAGCAGGCGCGACCGCACGAGGTTGGCGGCGGCGACGAAGCTCAGTGCGAAGCCCGCGAGCGCCCCCAGCAGCGTGCCGAGATAGGCCATCAGCAGGGTCTCGCCCAGGAGCGCGAGCCAGCTGGGCAGGCCCCAGTACCAGGCGCGCAGATCCGCGACCGGATGGTCGAGACCGACCGGCGGCAGGATCTGCCGGATGTAGGCGGTGAACTGGCCGATATTCTCAGCGAGGACCAGCGGCCGCACCTCGGCGGCGTAGCCGGCGAGGATCGCCAGCGTCGCCACCACCGCGAAGCCCAGGAGCGTCCGGCAGCGCGCCGCACCGGTCGCCGCCGCGTAGTGGCCGGAGAGGGCGGCCTCCCGCTCCGGCGCCAGCTTCGTCAGGCCGCGCATGGCCGTGTCCCGGTCAGGACTTCTTGCGCTGCTCGTCGTTGAACCGCAGCATGTCGATGATCGGCTGGTAATCCTTGAGCGTCACCGGCTTCAGGCCCTGGTCCTTGCCGTCCGACAGGCGGTCGAAGGCGGCCTTGTCGGCCTTCGGCAGGGCGACGAAGGCCTCCCGGATCTTCGCCTTCAGGTCCTCCGGCAGGGTCGCCAGCATGGTGTAGGGTCCTTCCGGCAGGAAGTCGGACTTGAACACCACCCGGAAGTCGGAATTCTGCATCGGCGTGCCGTCGGGCCGCTTCAGCATGCCCTTCGTGATCATGCGGGTGATGATCGAGTCGGTCTCGGAATTCCAGAGGTTGGCGGCGGCGTCCACCGTGCCCTGAGTCAATGCCAGGACGGCGTTCTCGTGGCTGCCGGCGAAGACGGCCTTGCCGAAGAACCTGTCCACGTCGTAGCCGGCGCGCTTGAGGAAGAAGCGCGGCGCCTGGTTGCCGGAGGTTGAGTTGGGATCGACCAGGGCGAGGTTCCTGCCCCTCAGATCCTCGATCGCCCGGTAGGGGCCGGAGGCCAGCGTGTAGATCACCGAGTAGTAGCCCGCGGCGCCGGTCTCGTGCTGCGGGCTGACGATCGGCTCGACCTTCACGCCGGTCATCGCGGCGCGGGCGACAGAGGCCGGCCCGTAAAAGGCGAGCTGGATGTTGCCGGCCCGCTGGCCCTCGATCACGGCGGCGTAGTCGCTAGCGACCCGCAGCTTCACCGGCACGCCGACCGCCTGGGTCAGGTAAGTCGCCAGGGGCGCGTAGCGGTCGACTGTGCCGCTGGCGTTCTCCATCGGGATCACCGCCAGGGTCAGCTCGGGATACTGCGCCTTCCAGTCCTGGGCGGCGGCCGGCAGGCTGAGGAGGGCGAGCGCCGCGGCGGCGGCGAGGATGCGTCGGGTGATCATCGTGTCGTCCTTCGTGTCGGCGTAGGTCGCGGGTTCGGCCGGCCGGGGCCGCCCAGAGGATTCCCGATCCGTCGTCATCGGGCCGTGGAGGGCCTGGCTCAGGCGCCGAGGGCGGCCTCGCGAACGGGCCGGGCCGGCACGATGCCGAGCCGGCCCGGCATCGCCGCCCGCTGCTCGGCCTCGCGCGCGGCCGAGTCGTCGAGCACCTCGCCGGCCTCCAGGCCGTAGAGCCGGCGGGCGACATCCTCGGTCAGGTCGAACGGGCCGCCCTCGAACACCACCCGGCCTGCGCTGAGGCCGACGAGGCGGTCGCAATAGGCGCGGGCGAGGTCGAGAGAGTGCAGGTTGCACAGGATCGTGATGCCGTAGCGCCGGTTCACGTCCGCGAGGGCGTCCATCACGAGGCGCGTGTTGCGGGGATCGAGGGACGCCACCGGCTCGTCGGCGAGCAGGATCTCGGGCTCCTGCACCAGGGCGCGGGCGATGGCGACGCGCTGCTGCTGGCCGCCCGACAGGCCGTCCGCCCGCTGGCCGGCGAACTCCCCCATGTCGAAGCTCTCCAGGGCGGCGAGGGCCATCGCCCGGTCCTCCTCGGACCAGAGGCGCAGCAGGGACCGGTGGCTCGGCACGTGGCTGAGCCGGCCCATCAGCACGTTGGTCATCACGTCGAGCCGCCCGACGAGGTTGAACTGCTGGAAGATCATCGCGCAGCGGGTGCGCCAATCCCGCAGGGCGCGGCCCCGCAGAAGCGTGACGTCGCGTCCGTCGTGGAGGATGCGTCCGGAACTCGGCTCCGCCAGCCGGTTCACGAGCCGCAGCAGTGTCGACTTGCCGGCGCCCGACCGACCGATCACGCCGACGAAGCTGCCGGGCGTGATCCGCAGGGAGACACCGTCGAGTGCGCGGCGAGCGCCGTACTGGCGCGTCAGATCCTCGATGACCAGCATGCATCCATCCGCTGGGGAAGGGCCGCAGCTAAGCGCGCATTACGCGACGATTGGATGACGCATACAATACACGATATTTTGCCGGCTTAATTGATACGTTCAAAAGTCGGGTCTTGCTTCGTAGCGGCCGAGGAATGCGGCGATCGGAAGCGCGTGGAAGTCCGGAAGCGCCCCGCGCAGGCGCGCGTGTTCTTGCGTTCCACCAGGCGAGGCGTTTCACGCGCGCGGCGACATCCTCGGGAGCGGCCGAGCCGGCATGCCTCGATCCGGGTTCTGGGATCCAGGGCCGGTTCGAGGCCGGGGGCGCGGTCAGCCAAGGGTGCCTTCCTGGGTGCCTTCCTGGGTGCCTTCCTGAGCGTCGTCCCTCGTGTTTTCGAAGGGCAGGCGCGTCAGCAGCCGGAACGGCTCGGATCCGTCTTGCCTCAGGAGGCATACGGCGTCGATCACCAGGGGCCCGGGACCCGCGGCGGCGTAGGCCTCGGTGAGGCGCGCCCGCCAGTCGCCGCGCTCGGCCTCCGGCAGGGCGTCGGTCAAAGTCATGTGGAAGCGAAAGGCCTCGAAGACGTAGGGATAGCCCCAGCGGTCCAGGAGCGCCCGTCCGCGCGGGCCGAGGCGGTCCAGGCGGCGTTTCGCGCGCTCGGCCTCGGTTAACGGCGCGCGGAACCGGTCGAGGGCGGCGACGCACTCGGCCGCGAGCAACGCGAGACCCGGCGGCGGAGACTCGGGTACCAGGGCGAGGAACGGCCCGAGTGCTGCCACCGCCAGAGGTCCCACCGCCACCGGCGGGTGCGCGGTCGCGAGGTCCCGGGCGGCGGCGACGAGGTCGGCCTCCGTGGTGCCGGCGGCGAGGCGGAGCGGCGCCTTCAGGGTCGCGTGGAAGCCGTAGACCCGCGCCCCCGCGGTGACGGCGGCGAGGTCACGCAGACCCGCCGGATGCGCGACCGCATCCCCCGAGACGGTGTCGATGCCGAGCACGGCCCTGCCGAAGGCTTCGAGGCGCGAGCCCGGGGCGGGCAACCAGTAGAGGGCGTAGCGGCGGGTCACGTTTGGCCTCCCGGGCGCCGCGTTCAGGCCGTCGGCGCGTACGGGCGGTCGACGGCTGCCCGGCGCGGGCGCACATCCATGGCGTTGCCCCGCCACACGATGGCGCTCTGCACCCAGGCTCCCAGCCAGATCGCCGGGATCAGGGCGTCGCGCACCAGGAAGGCCGCCAGCATCCGGGGCGAACGGTGCCAGCCCGCGCGGGCGGCGAGCCGGTACTCGGCGCCATAGCACAGGGCGACGAGCCCCGCAGCGCCCGCGATCCCCGCAAGGCTGCCCGCCCAGACCGCCACGAGCAGGGCCGGCAGCAGCACGCCGCTGCCGATCTCCGGCGCGAAGAACAGCGGGAAGGTCACCCGCCGCAGCCGCGCCCAGCGCAGCTGCCGGGCCCAGACCTCCGCGAAGCCGCGCCGCCCGAGCGGCTGCTCGAAGGGGCTGGCCACCAGATGGACGCGCCGGCCAGCGGCACGCACGAGCTTGGTGGCGGCCGCATCCTCGGCGATCTCGGTCGCGAGCGCCTGGAGGCCGCCCCGCTGGTCCAGGAACGCCTTGTGCCAGAGCATGCTCTTGCCCTGGGCGAAGCCCAGCCCGAAGGCCTCGGCGGCATATTGCCAGCGGGCCTGGAGGGTGTTGAGGAAGGCGCATTCCACCTCGGCCATGAGGCCGTCCGGTCGGGCGCCGACGGGCGTGGAGCAGACCAGGCCGGTCCCGCCCCGCCACGCCGCCTGGAGGCGCTGCAGGTAATCGGGCGGCATGGCCACGTTGGAATCGGCCAGCACCACCCAGTCGTGGGCAGCGGAGCGCCAGCCGCGCAGGCAGTTGTTCAGCTTCGGGTTCGCGCTGACCCGCTCGTCGCCGAGGATCAGGCGGGCGGGCACGTGCGGGTGGGCGGCGATCAGGCACTCCACCATCGGCACGATCGGGTCGCCCGGATCGGCCACGCAGAAGATTAGCTCGTAGGCGGGATAGTCGAGGCGGAAGCTCTGGGTCAGCATCTCCTCGCTGTAGGCTTCGAGCCCGCGGAGCGGCCGCACCAGGGAGACAGGCGCCCCCGCCGGAAACCGTGAGGGACCGTGGCTCCTGCCGAGGCGCTGGCCCGCGACCGCGATGCTGCCGATCTGGACGAAGGCCAGGAGCGCGCCGAAGGACAGGGCCGGCACCGTGGCGTCAATCATGCGGATCCCTCGTTCGCTCGTGCGCGAACCGGTGGCTAGCGGCCGGACCGCGTCAGGCGTGTGACAGCCGGCGACAGGGCCGCCGGGACCGCAGCCCCGAAGGCGCGCCGGCAGCCCGGGAGGCCGCGCGCCGTCCCCGGCAGGGCGAGGCCCGGATCCGGGTTCGTCTGCGCCCCCGCGTCCACCCTGGCGGCACCGGAAGCGTAGACCCGCGCGACGCCCGTCAGCGCCGCCGCGCCGTGGGCGATCATCCAGCCGATCCTACGGAAGCCCTGTCCCGTGTGGCCGCCGGGAGCACCAAGGCGCGGGCGGTGCGCGGATCGGGAGCACCGAGCAGGCTGGGCGGTGCGATCCGCCACGCCCGGCGACGGTGCGCCGCGTCACCGGACCGTCATGGCCGCCTCTTAATCCCGGGCGACCATCAGAAATCAGCGCGCGAGGCTTCATGTCCGATTCCGCCGTGATGCCGTCGGGGGTTGCGCGGAGGCGACCGGAGGGCGGCCCGCGGCTCGACCACGGGATGCCTCTGGGGGGCCTCGTCGCCTTCCTGCTCGTCCTGGTGGCAGGGCTCGGCTACGCGGTGGTGAGCCTGATCGCCGACATGAACGCCGTCGGCGAAGCACCGTTGGCGTACGGCGCCTTCGCCCTGCTGGGGCTCGCCCTGCTGATCGCGCTGGCCTTCGAATTCGTCAACGGATTCCACGACACCGCCAACGCGGTCGCCACGGTGATCTACACGCGCTCGATGCCGCCGCTCGTGGCGGTGGTCTGGTCGGGCTTCTTCAACTTCCTCGGCGTGATGCTCTCCTCGGGCGCGGTGGCCTACGCCATCGTGACGCTGCTGCCGGTGGAGCTGATCCTGAACGTCGGATCGGGAGCCGGCTACGCGATGATCTTCGCGCTGCTCCTCGCGGCCATCCTCTGGAATCTCGGGACCTGGGCCTTCGGCCTGCCGAACTCCTCGTCCCACGCGCTGATCGGCTCGGTCCTGGGCGTCGGCCTCGCCAACCAGCTGATGAACGGCGGCGACGGCACCGCGGGCGTCGACTGGGGCCAGGCGCGCAACGTCTTCAAGGCGCTGCTGTTCTCGCCGGTCTGCGGCTTCGTGCTGGCGGCCCTGCTGCTGCTCGCCCTGAAATTCGCGGTGCGCCGCCGGGACCTCTACGAGGCGCCGAAGGGCGATACGCCCCCCGCCCCTGTGGATCCGGGGGCTGCTCATCCTCACCTGCACGCTGGTCTCCTTCTTCCACGGCGGCAACGACGGGCAGAAGGGCATGGGCCTGATCATGCTGATCCTGATCGGCGCCGCCCCCACCGCCTACGCGCTGAACCGCACCATGGCGGACGACACGACCCCCGCCTTCGTGCAGGCCTCCACGGCGGCGAGCCGCGTCTTCGCCGCCCGCGCCGCCGGCGCGCCGGAACCCGAGGCCGCGCCGGCGCGCCGGACCGTGACGGAGGCGCTGAAGACCAAGGATCTCAACCGGCCGCAGGTCTACGCCGCGCTGGCGGCGCTCTCGAACGACATCGCCACCAGCGTCAGGAATTACGGGGCGATCCGCACGGTGCCGGCCGCCCAGACGCAGAACCTGCGCAGCGACATGTACCTCGCCGCCGACGCGGTGCGGCTGCTGCCGGGCGCCGGGGCCGACCTGTCCGAGGCCGACGAGGCGGTGCTGAAGGGCTATTCCAAGCTGCTGAACGCGGGCACCCGCTACATCCCCGGCTGGGTGAAGGTCTGCGTCGCCCTGGCCCTCGGGCTCGGCACGATGGTCGGCTGGAAACGCATCGTCGTGACGGTGGGCGAGAAGATCGGCAAGACCCACCTCACCTACGCGCAGGGCGCCTCGGCCGAGATCGTCGCCGCCGGCACGATCGGGCTGGCCGAACTCTACGGCCTGCCGGTCTCGACCACCCATATCCTCTCGTCGGGCGTTGCCGGGACGATGGCGGCCAACGGCTCGGGGCTGCAGGCCTCGACGGTGCGCAACATGGCACTGGCCTGGATCCTCACCCTGCCGGCCGCCATCATGCTGGCCGCCGGGCTGTTCTTCATCCTGCGCCACGTGTTCTGACGCCGTGAACCCGGTCAGGCGCGCTCGACTGTGGCCGGGCCCCCGCCTCCGACACGGATCATGGCCCTGCCCCCTGAGGCGCCCCTCAACGCCTCAGAAGCTCGCCATCGCCCGCACGAAGGCCAGGCAGGTCCGGCGCGCGGCCGGACTCGCGATCGCTCCGAAGGCGCAGACGAGGTCGGCGACCTGGACGACGGCCGTATCGGGCTGGTCCTCAGCGCGGAAGAAGGTCGCGACCGGTACGCCGAGCGCCCTGGCGACCCGCTCCAGGGTGTCCCGGCACGCCGGAGCCGAACGCAGCTCGGGCGCCGGAGCCTCGACCCGCGAAGATCCGACCGCCACCGTCAGGCGGCCTTGTGACCGAGCTGGATCGCCTTGGCGATCTGCGAGCGCCTGGCGGCGTAGCCGGGCGCGACCATCGGGTAATCGGCCGGCAGGCCGTACTGCGCCCGGTAGCGCTCGGGGGTGAGCCCGTGCGCCGTGAGGTGGCGCTTCAGGGTCTTGTAGGGCCGGCCGTCGATGAAGCTGATCAGCCCGTCCTGCTGGATCGAGGCCGCGACCTCCGGCTGGGCCAGACCCGCCCCGTGAGACGAGCCGGCGCGATCCTTCAGGACCGCGATGGCCGTGTGGACGTGGTCGATCAGCCCCGGAAGGTCCGAGACGCCGACCGCGTTCCGGGACACATAAGCAGCGACGATCGCGCCGACCTGCTGCAACATGAAATGCGGGGGAATTTCTCTCAAGTTGTTCATTTCTCGACATCACTGTTGAAGGATTCAGGTTCGGGCCAACGGCAAGCATCGAGCGATCTGCCCAGGTGCCCGAGGGATTTCAGGCAGACCAGTGCACGTCCGGATCGCACCGGAGGGCACCTTACCTCAAGTTGCCAAACTGGCTTTTCTTGAGTGTGCAGATAATATACAATATGGGATCGGAGGCGTTTGTCCGACGGCGCGAGGTTTTTTGCTCCACGGCGCGATCGGCGGATTATCCGGATTGGTTACTGCGGCGTTCACTGTTTTCCGCCGCGGAGATCGGCATCCGAACCTCAGTTCGGCGATGGCCGACTCCCCTCGAACCCTGGCGGCAGGGATCCGCGCGGGATGCCCCCGCCTCGGGGGCTGCGGATGACCGCCACGCACCGGATTGCCCGGGGGCGATAGCTCCGATGCACCGATCGCCCCCCCTGAAACGCGCGGGCCGGTACTGCGCGGTTCGCCGAACCGTGCCCCGTCATGACATGCCATGCCGGCAGTCATGCGGACGTTCTTTCCGGCCGACATCATTCGCTCCGGATCCCCCAGGGCGCGGCAGGCACGTCTCGGACTGCATCTGGAAGCACCGGCCGGAGGCGGAGGCCAAGTGCGTGGCCGATCCCGTCTGCGCCCACCTGCCGATCGGTGGGGTGGCGTGCGGAAGCGGCTTCGCCGGCCCGGTGCTTTTCGTCCACCGTTTCAGAAAGCGGTCGGGCGTGGCGCCCGGGGGCTTCCGGCACACAGCCCTCGCGCGTCCCCGTGACCCGTCGATCCGGGGGCGCCCGCCGCGTTCGTCTCAGATCACCCGATCGCTGCGCCGCAGGCTCGCCGGCATGGCGAAGAGCGCGAGCCCGGCCGCCACGAGGCACAGCACCCCAATGCCGTAGAGGGCCGGCGTGGTCGAGCCGGTCAGGTCCTTCACCCAGCCGACCATCACCGGGCTGACGATGCCGCCGAACTGGCCGAGGGTGTTGATCAGCGCGATGCCGCCCGCCGCGCCGACGCCGGTGACGAGCTTGGCCGGCAGGGTCCAGAAGGTCGGGATCGACGCGACGATGCCGGCGCCCAGCAGCGCGAGCGCAAACATCAGCGGCACGATGTGCTTGTCGAACAGGCCGGCGCCGAAGAAGCCGAGCGCCGCCGCGATGGCGAGGCCTGCGACGAATTTCGGCCGCTCGCCCGAGGCGTCGGAGAGGCGCCCGATCACCATCATGCTGATCGCCCCGCAGATGTAGGGGATCGCTGTGAGGAAGCCGACCGAGGCGGCCTGCCCGCCGCTCGCGGTCTTGATCAGGTCCGGTCCCCAGAAGTTGAGGCCGTAGGAGCCGATCTGGAGCAGGAAGTAGATCAGCGCGATCATCAGGAAGCCGGGTTGCTTGATGGCCCCGAGGAGCGAGTGGTCGCCGATGTCGCGGTTGTGGTGGGCGATGCGGCTCGACAGGAGCGCCTTCTCCGGCTCGGAGAGCCAGCGCGCGTCGGCGATCCGGTCGTCGAGGCGGGTCAGCACGAGCACGCCGAGGACGAGGCAGGGCAGCCCGCCGGCCAGGAACAGCCACTGCCAGCCGGCGAAACCCGCGACGCCGTTGAGACCGCCGAGGATCAGGCCCGCCACCGGCGCGCCGAAGATGCCCGAGAAGGCCGAGGCCACGAACATGAAGCTGGTGATGCGGCCGCGGTGCGAGGCCGGGAACCACAGGGTCAGGTAGTAGAGGATGCCCGGCGCGAAGCCCGCCTCCATGGCGCCGATCAGGAAGCGCAGGGCGTAGAAGTGCCACTCGGTGCGGATGAAGATCATCAGGGCGGTGGCGATGCCCCAGGAGATCATGATCCGGGCGATCCAGCGCCGCGCCCCGACCCGGTAGAGGAACAGGTTCGAGGGCACCTCGAAGATCACGTAGCCGACGACGAACATGCTCGCGCCGAGGCCGTAGGCGACGTTGCTGAAGCCGAGGTCGCTCTGGAGCTGGAACTTGGCGAAGCTGATGTTGATGCGGTCGAAGAACGCGAACATGTAGCAGATCATGATCAGCGGCATGAGCCGCCACGCGACCTTGCGGACGATGCCGTCCTCCGACACCGCATCGACCTCGGCGGCCGCCGGCGACCCCGACAGGGCTGCGGTCATGGTTTCCTCCGTGCTGTTTCTTGGGACGCGTGATGAGCGGTGCCGCTTTCGGACCGGCGGCTTTCCGTGGAAATCCTGGATCCCGCTCGACCCGACCTCGTCGACCGTGACCCTCACCCTGAGGTGCGGCGAAGCCGACCCGAAGGAGCCCTCCGGCCCGACCGCGCGACCCCGGAGGCCTTCGCTGCGCTCCGGCGCCTCAGGATGAGGGCGCGGGGTTGGATTGTGCCGTCGCGGCGCGTGATCGCGGTTGCCAGGATCGAACCGGCTCTCAGGCCGCCCTGGCGGGCGGGGCTGGGTGGAGATCGCAGGGCCGTCCGGCCTTTGCGACCTGGCCGGGGACGTCGTGGCCGACGAGGCGGGGCAGGTCCCGGGACAGGCCGAGCAGCGCGTCCAGGTTCAGTCCCGTCGGTACGCCCATCTCGTGGGCCATGCTGACGAGATCCTCGGTGCAGATGTTGCCGGTGGCGCCCGGTGCGAACGGGCAGCCGCCCAAGCCCCCGAGGGCAGCGTCGAAGCGGCGGGCGCCCGCATCGTAGGCGGCCAGCACGTTGGCGAGGCCGAGGCCGCGGGTGTTGTGGAAGTGAAGCGTCAGGCGCTCGGGGCCGACCAGGGGCAGGATCCGCGCGACGAGTCGCGCCACCTGCCGGGGATTGGCCATGCCGGTCGTGTCGGCGAGCGTCACCCCGTCGACGCCGAGGGACAGGTAGCGCTCCACCTGCGCCACGACCTTGTCGGCCTGCTGGTCTCCCTCGAAGGGGCAGCCGAAGGCGGTCGCCACCGTGGCGTTGGTGCTGACCGGCGCGCCCCGCACCGAATCCATGATCCGCGCGAAGCCGGCGATCGAGTCGGCCGGGCTCATGCCCATGTTGGCATGGTTGTGAGTGTCGCTCACCGAGGCGACGAGGTTGATCTCGTCGACCTTGGCGGCGAGCGCCCGCTCGGCGCCCTTCGGGTTCGGCACCAGGGCGACGTAGACCGTGCCGGGCCGCCGCCGGATCCCGGCGAAGACGTCCGCGGCGTCGGCGAGCGCCGGCACGGCCTTGGGCGACACGAAGGAGGAGACCTCGATCCGGCTGAAGCCGGCCTCGGCGAGGGCGTCGATCAGGCGGATCTTCTCCGCCGTCTCCACAAAGGCGGGCTCGATCTGGAAGCCGTCGCGGGTGGCGACCTCCTGGACGATCAGCGTGTCGCCACTCATGCCACGGCTCCCTTCTCGCGCAGGGCGGCGATGCGCGCCGCGTCGAGGCCGAGTTCGGCGAGCACGGAATCCGTGTGGGCGCCGAGGGCCGGTCCCTGCCAGCGGACTTCACCGGGGGTCTCGGAGAGCTTCGGCACGATGCCGGGCATCTTGACGGCTGTCCCGCCGGGAAGCTCCGCCTGCAGGATCATGTCGCGGGCCTGATAGTGCGGATCGGCCACGATGTCGGCCACCGAGTAGATCCGTCCGGCCGGCACGTCGGCGGCGTCGAGGACGGCGAGCGCCTCCTCGACACTTTTGGTCCTGGACCAGTCCGCGATCGTGCCGTCCAGCATGGCGGATTGCTGCGAGCGGCCGGCGTTGTTGCGCAGGGCCGGATCCTCTGCGAGGTCGGTCCGGCCGATCGCCGTCATCAGGCGGCGGAAGATCGGGTCGCTGTTGCCAGCGATGACCACGTAGCCGCCGTCCCGGGTGGGATACGTGTTCGACGGCGTGATCCCCGGCAGAGCGCCACCTGTGCGGGTGCGGACCTCGCCCAGCAGGTCGTATTCGGGGACGAGGCTCTCCATGACGTTGAACACACTCTCCACCAGCGAGACGTCGATGACTTGGCCCGCACCCTGCCCGGTCTTGACCCGCAGCAGGGCCATCAGCGCGCCGATGACGCCGTGGAGCGAAGCCAGGGTGTCGCCGATGCTGACGCCGACCCGGGCCGGCGGCGCCTCGGGGCTTCCGGTGGTGAAGCGGATGCCGCCCATCGACTCGCCGATGGCGCCGAAGCCCGGCCGGTCGCGGTACGGGCCGGTCTGGCCGTAGCCCGAGATGCGGACCATCACGAGGTTGGGGTTGAGCGCCGAGAGCACGTCCCAGCCGAGGCCGAGCTTCTCCAAGCCGCCGGGGCGGAAATTCTCGACCACCACGTCGGCGCTCCGGGCGAGCTGCTTGACGATGTCGAGGCCTTCCGGGGACTTGAGATTGACGGCGATCGACTTCTTGTTGCGCGACTGCAGGTACCACCAGAGCGAGGTGCCCTCGTGCATCTTGCGCCACTTGCGCAGCGGGTCACCCTCACCCGGGGGCTCGACCTTGATCACCTCGGCGCCGAACTCGGCCATCAGGCGCGTGGCGAACGGCGCGGCGATCAGCTGACCAAGCTCAAGAACACGGATACCGCTGAGCGGACCGGACATTCTCTCCTCCATCTTTATTGATTGTGTGATTACTGCCATTCAGCAATTTAGGTCCAACCGCCATGCACCATCGTGCGTTCGCCGACGGAGAACGCACGCGATCAGCGCGCGGCTGCCCTCAGATGCTCCAGCAGGAGCGTCGCGGCCGGCGTCAGGGGACCGGGGCGGACCACGAGGCGCAGGGTGCGCTGCGCCCAGGGATCCGTCAGGGTGACGGCGGCGAGGCGCATCGGCGGCCCGAGCAAGGCGTAGACATGCTCCGGCACGGTGCCGAGGCCCATCCCGACCTGCGCCATGCGGCAGATCGCGTCGAAGCTCGGAACATGCATGCGCAGATGCAGCGGCCGGCCGAGCCGCCGTGCCTCGTCCCGCAGAGCCCCGTAGATCGAACTCTCCGCGTGCAATCCGACATGGTCGTAGTCGAGGGTCTCGGACAGGGCCACGGCCCCGCGGCCACTCAGGGCATGACCGGCCGGCATCACGAGGACCAAACGGTCGGACCGGTAGGGGTGCGCGACGAGGCTGCGGGTGTCGGTGCCGCCCGCGCAGATGCCGAGATCGGCCAGCCCGTCCTCGACGCCCGCCACGACGCCGCCGCTCGGCCGCTCCTCCAGACCGAGCCGGATCCCGGGCTGCACCGCCAGGAAGGCCTGCAGGTCCTCGGGCAGGAATTCCACGATGGCTGAGAGGTTGGCGAGCACCCGCACGAAGCCGCGCACCCCCCGGGCGTGCTCGGCGAGTTCCAGGGCGATCTGCTCGGCGCTCGCGAGCATCCGCCGGGTGTGGTGGAGCAGCGTCTCGCCCGCGGGCGTCGGGCGCATGCCGCGGGGCTCGCGGGTCAGCAGCGTGCAGCCCAGCGCGTGCTCCAGCTCGGCGAGCCGCTTGCTCACCGCCGAGGGGGCGATCGCGGCCCGTCTCGCCGCGCCGTTGAGTGTGCCCTCCTCGCAGATCGCCGCGAACAGGCGCAGCGTCTTGAGGTCCAGGCGGCTCAG
>NZ_JAKSYP010000263.1:0-328 GCF_022829625.1 Methylobacterium sp. E-046
AGGATTCAGCGAGCTACACGTCCTCCTTCAACGGCTTCCCGACCGCGCACGGCCTTGACCGGGCGGTTTGCGATCGGGCAAAGGAGGTCTTGGTCCAGAAGCTCAAGGCCAAGACGGCGGCGAGCCTGAGCGAGGACGCGGGCTGGACCCGGCCGCTCGACGCCGCCTACCAGGAATGTCTGCCGAAATCCGGGCTCAAAGTGGTGGAGCACGCCCGCTTCTCGCCGGACACGGGCGACTTCACGCCGGTCTACAACAAGATCGAGGCGGCCAAGCCGGACCTGATCGTCACCGGCATCGCCCATGTCGGCGTGCAGCCGACCGTTCA
>NZ_JAKSYP010000265.1:0-738 GCF_022829625.1 Methylobacterium sp. E-046
CCGGCTGTTCCTGACCCTCAAACAGGGTGTGGCATTGGTTCTCTGGTACGGATTGCTGCGGCATGGCACCTCGTGAGGATGACCAAGCCCAAGGCTCAGACCTGCGAGGCGAAGATCGAAGGTACGTGGCGTCCCATCAGCCTCGATGAGGCGGTGGACCAATATCCGTTGGCCGTGAAGCGCTGCCCAGCTTGCCATGGGCGCGTGTCGATCAACGGCTCCTACAGCGGGCGCGGCTTCGGCAAGTCGATGACGCATCGGAAGGCACACAGCAGTTGCCCTCTCAAGTCTGAGACCTACTCCGGCATGCCCTCGCTGCATCCGCAGACGCTTGCCTGAGATGGCTTTTAACCCACCGGCCCAATCGGCTCACAGGCTGGCAGGGCGAGCTGTGATGATATGGCCGCCCGGCCCAGGCGTCTTTCTCATCAGGCCCGGGTGCAATCGCGAAAAGTCCTGACCCATGATGGAGCGGGACGACAATATACCATCTACATGTGTGTGATCGTCAACCGCTCCGGAACAGGTGCTGCCGCCTGGGAGATCCGTGCGCTTCCGCCTGCAATGCAAGGCGATGCCCCGATGGCTTCGACGATACCCCACGCCCTCTCTCCGCTCATCCGTAAGCTGGAGAGCATCGCTGGCCTCTCAGAGGAGGAGAGGCAAGCCATCGAGCGCCTGCCGGTCCGGGTGCGGACCCTGTCGGCGCGACAGGACATCGTCCGCGACGGTGATCGG